>NZ_CBFHWH010000100.1:0-738 GCF_965659035.1 Aequoribacter sp.
GGGCGGGCAGTACAGCGCCACCGCGAATAATCTGACGGATACGGGCCTGCAATGTGGTACCGATGTAGCGATCGACTCCAATGCGGCAACTGGATTTCCCGGTTATTGTTTGCCCTATGTGTTCGAATCGGACACGGTAGAGAATCTTGAGTTTGGCTGGAAGGCAACCTTGCAAGATGGCTTGCTTCGAATCAACGGTACGGTCTATTGGATTGATTGGAAAGACATTCAAGTCAGCCAATTTGACTCGCAGAATATCTCTGTCTTGACGGTTGTCGATAACGGCGGTGACGCCGAGATTCAAGGTATGGAAGTTGACTTCGCATGGGCTCTACCGAAAATCTGACGATCTACGGCGCAGCGTCTTACAACGATACAGAGCTCACCTCTGTTGACCCTGGGTTTGCGATTGTGGTGCAAGACGAAGGTAACCCTCTGCCTCTGACACCTGAGTTCCAGGGTAATTTGCGCGCCAGATACACGTGGACAATGGATGCGGGTATGGATGCTTATTGGCAGCTGAGCGGTAAGTATGCTGACGAGGCCTTGAACTCGATCGTCGATACTCCGGAGGAGCCCAATACCTACCAAGACTCTTACGCCATTTTTAACGGTTCAGTCGGGTTGAACAGCCCAGACGGCTGGGGCGCTGAGCTCTATGTTCGCAATCTGAGCGATGAGCGCGCGGAACTGCATATCAACCGTCAGGACTTCATCGAGCGAACAACAACCAATCGC
>NZ_CBFHWH010000100.1:1272-4041 GCF_965659035.1 Aequoribacter sp.
AAGATGCCGAAGAGCAATGTCGGCGGTTGAGTGCCTTACCCGGGGCTTTGCTGGGTGTTCGAAATTTTCTAGCTGAAGGGAAGTTGCTTAAAGCGGAAAGCTTGTGCCGAACGTTTCTGAAGCAAAACCCAAAGCACGTCGAGGGCATGCGGTTGTTGGCCGACATCGGCGTGAAATTAAGTATTCTGGACGACGCCGAATTTTTATTGGAAAGCGCACTGGTATTCGAACCCGAGAACCCCTTTGCGCGCTTTGATTACATCAACGTCTTGCACCAGCGGCAAAAATACGCGCAGTCGTTGGAGCAAGCCCAAACGCTTTTGGACCAAGAACCTAGCAATGATCGTTATAGAACCTCAGTCGCCAACCAATTAGTGGCAGTCGGGCGCTTCGAAGAGGCTTTGGATGTTTACGACGATATTGCGACCAGAGTTCCTAACAGCGCCCCCTTACAGTTGTTGCGTGGACATGCTCTGAAAACGATCGGTCGTGTAGATGAAGCCATTGAGGCTTATCGCTCGGCGTATCAGGCTCGTCCAGAATTTGGTGATGCGTACTGGAGCTTGGCCAACTTAAAAACGTATCGCTTTACCGAGGCCGAGAGGCAGCAGATGCTTGCCGAGGAGTGCGCGTCAACAATTAATACCGACGATCGCATTCATCTTTGTTTCGCGTTAGGCAAAGCATACGAGGACACAGAGCAGTTTGAGGACGCGGCTCATTGGTATCAGCGCGGCAACCAGTTAAAGCGCGTAGATGCCGCCTACGATGCAGATCGCATGACCGAGCAGTTAAAATTGCAGCAAAGATATTGCGATGCTGCATATTTTTCCAACATTGCGAATTCTGGTTGCACGGATCCCGCGCCGATATTTATTGTGGGCTTACCTCGCGCGGGTTCGACCTTGCTAGAGCAGATTTTGGCCTCACATTCTCAAGTGGACGGGACCTTGGAGTTACAGAATATACCGGCCATTGCACACAAACTCGACGGTAGACGTATGGTTTACGACGAGCCACAGTATCCCAGGGTGCTGCACGACTTAGAGTCCGAGCAGGCGACATTGTTGGGCGAACAATACATCGCCGAGACGCAAATTCACCGAGCCGGTGCACCGTATTTTATTGACAAAATGCCGAACAACTTCCGCCATATTGGCTTAATTAAAACGATACTGCCCAATGCTAAGGTTATTGACGCTAGACGACATCCAATGGCTTGCTGTTTTAGTGGTTATAAGCAATTGTTCGCCGAAGGGCAGGAGTTTACCTACGGTTTGACCGAAATTGGTCAGTACTATCGCGATTACGTGGAATTGATGGATCATTGGGATCAAGCGATACCTGGGTTTGTTTTGCAGGTTCAGTACGAGGATGTGGTCGACGATCTCGAGTCACAGGTGCGGCGAATCTTAGATTTTTGTGGATTGGAATTTGAGCCAGCCTGTGTCGAGTTTTACAAGACTAAACGTTCCGTGCGAACCCCGAGTTCCGAGCAGGTACGGCAACCTATTTACCGAGCTGGCGTGGATCAATGGCGTCATTTCGAACCTTATTTGGAGCCCTTGAAGACGGCGCTGGGCCCGGTATTGCAGCGTTATCCAATTTAACGAAAAAGAGGTCGCAATGAAGAATCTTAGTGCGCGTGATACTGGTTTGTTGAATAGCGTGGATCGACCGGTGTTTTTTATCAGCGCGGGCTTTTTATTGGCCTTCGTTGTAATTGCGCTGATTGATATTGATACCCTGGCTCTTTGGGTGCGAGGCGGTGCGCATTGGTCTTCTTTAATGTTTGGTGCGTTTTGGCAGCTGCTTATGCTGGCGACTTTTCTTGTTGCACTGGTTTTAGCCATGGGGCGCGCAGGGCCATTGCGTCTGGGCGGTAAAGTGCCAGAACTGAGCAATTTCAAGTGGGTGGCCATCATCATGTGCACCCTATTGGCGGGTGGCGGCGTGTTTTGGGCGGCTGCCGAACCTGTCGCGCACTTTTTGAACAGTCCGCCGTATTTCGATGTGGAAGTGGGTTCTTCTCAGGCCGCCTCAGCGGCGCTTGCACAAAGCTTCATGCACTGGGGTTTTTTGGCTTGGACCATACTGGGTAGCCTATCAACCATTACTTTGATGCACCTGCATTATCACAAAGGGTTACCTCTAAAACCGCGAACCCTGCTGTATCCGGTCTTGGGCGACAAGGTGTTAAACGGCTGGTTGGGCGGTGCGGTTGACGCATTTGCAGTGATCGCAGTCATTGCCGGTACAGTCGGGCCCATCGGGTTTTTAGGTTTGCAAATGAGCTACAGCCTAGCGGCTTTGTTTGGGTTTGAGGATACTGTTGCGACCCAAATTTTGATTGTTTTGGCCTTGATGGGTCTGTATACGATATCGGCCATTTCTGGCTTGACTCGAGGAATTCAAATACTCAGTAGCATTAACGTGGTGCTTGGAGTGGGTTTAATGGCTTACGTATTACTGCTTGGCCCCACATCCTTTATTAGCGACCAATATGTGCAAAGTTTGGGTGTTTATGTCAGTGACTTTGTCGGCATGGCGACCTATCGTTCAGATGAGGTTTGGCTCGAGGGCTGGACGGTGTTTTTCTGGGGTTGGTTCATTGGTTACGGCCCTATGATGGCTATTTTTATGGCGCGCATCTCGAAAGGCCGCACGATTCGCGAGCTGGTCCTAGTATTGAGCGTTCTAGCCCCCTTAGTGACAACTGTGTGGTTCACCATTATTGGCGGCGCCGGTATTGGATACGAAATGATGAAC
>NZ_CBFHWH010000100.1:4256-4959 GCF_965659035.1 Aequoribacter sp.
CGTACTGATGGGTTTGGTGGCCATGGTTTTAGTAGTGATTGGTGCAGGAGGGGTGTCGGCACTTCAGTCATTTATTGTGATCACCGCGGTGCCCGTTTCGTTAATTTTGTTGACCTCGCTCTGGGTCGCGCCCAGAATGACTCGCGAATTACTAGCAGAGCGCTAAGTGCAATAGAGTCTATGGGTCAATCGGCGAGAATATGGGTAGATGCTGATGCGTGCCCGAAAGCATTGCGTGAGATAATTTTGAAGGCCGCAAAGCGGGTCGCTATCAAAGCAATTTTTGTGGCTAATCATAATTTGGGTATACCTATTACAAGCTATTCGGCCTTTGTTCAGGTCAGCAGCGGTTTTGATGTGGCCGACGACTACATTGCCGAGCAAATCTCTGCCGGCGATCTGCTGATCAGTAACGATATCCCTTTGGCTGATCAAGCCATTACCGCTGGCGCTTTGGTGATTAACATGCGCGGCGAAGAGCTCACTCAAGCCAACATTAAAAGTCGCCTGAATCTGCGTGATTTCATGGATACGATGCGAAGCTCAGGTGTTCAAACTGGCGGACCTCCTCCCCTGTCACAGCGTGATCGCGCTAACTTCGCTAATGCGTTGGACCGTTTTTTGACAAGGCTGTGACGAACCTTTTGTCACTAAATTTTCATTACTGTGTCGCGGAATTGACATAAGTTCAAAAGACACTATT
>NZ_CBFHWH010000100.1:4966-6767 GCF_965659035.1 Aequoribacter sp.
GACAAGGCTGTGACGAACCTTTTGTCACTAAATTTTCATTACTGTGTCGCGGAATTGACATAAGTTCAAAAGACACTATCCCCATCCAATCTCTGAGGGTGGGTCGATGGAACTGCAGCAAAAAGATAAAAGACACGAAAAGCAACGGTTACGGGATCAATTAAATCAAGAGGTTCAGCGCTTTCTTGCCACGGGTGGCAAGATCAAAACGTTAGAGTCTCAGTATCGCCCAAGCCAAATTAAAACCGCGCATCAATCATTGTGGCAACGCATTGAATTGGGTTTAGATTCGCAGGGTATCTAGACCATGTTGAATGTTAGGTCGGCTTTAGAGGCCCGTTTTCCTGATTTTTTCGAGCGCCACACGCGAATCGGACCGGTTCTGTTAAGGTTTTTGGGTTTTTTATTTCATGAGTCGCGATTGCAGCATTTTGAGCAGGAGCACCCGCATTCTCGGGGCTTGGACTTTGTCGAGTCGGTGTTGCGATTTTTCGATTTCTCCTTGCGGACCCGGGATGACGAGCGTGATCGAATTCCCAGTGAGGGGCGAGTTGTCGTTGTTGCCAATCATCCCATTGGATCGCTCGACGGCTTGGCGCTGCTGAAACTGATTGCGGATGTTCGCCCAGACGTTAAGGTGGTGGCAAACGATTTGCTCCTGGCGATAGAGCCTCTGCAGCCACTGCTGTTGCCTGTTAATAATATGGACGGCAACACGCCAAAAGCGAATTTAAAGAATATCAAGGCGCACTTAGAGACGGACGGAGCTGTCATTATTTTTCCGGCGGGTGAAGTATCTCGTTTCAGTCCGCAAGGTGTTCGTGACGGCGAGTGGCAGAGTGGCTTTCTGAAAATTGCTCGCTCAACCAAATCCCCGATCTTGCCTATTTTTGTCGCGGGCCGAAATTCGGTGTTTTTTTACAGCCTCTCGTTTCTCGCTAAACCTCTGGCAACGCTATGGTTGGTGCGCGAAATGTTTAAGCAGTGCCATCGAACCGTGGATGCTCGGGTGGGTCAGTTGATCCCTGTGGAGCACTACAATCGAACCGAGCCTACAAAGGTGACTGCGCAGCGGTTTAAACGCCACGTGTATCGTCTAGCAAAAGGCAAAAAGCCCTTGTTTCAAGGCGAACAAACTATCGGGGCAGCAGAGAATCGTGTGCTGCTGGCTCGCGAAATAGAGCGCTGTGAATTAATGGGTACAACGCCCCGGGGTCGTGAAATCCGCTTGTATCGGGCCACCCCGGGTGATTGCTTGATCCGAGAGCTGGGACGTCTTAGAGAATTAAGTTTCAGAGCCTTGGGTGAGGGGACTGGGTTGCCGCGTGATATAGATTCTTACGATTACCACTACGAGCACTTGCTATTGTGGGACCCGCTCGAGCGCCAGGTCGCTGGTGGGTATCGGGTGGCAGACCTGTCTACGGTCCTGCCTACCCAGGGTTTTCGGGGTTTGTACGCCAATACCTTGTTCAATTTGAGTGGCATTCGACACAGAGAGCTCAAGCGAAGCCTAGAGCTAGGCCGCAGTTTTATTCAATATGCCTACCGCGATCGCTATTCACTTGATGAGCTTTGGAGCGGTATTGGTGCCTTGCTGATCCGGCGACCTCATATCAAATTCCTCTATGGTCCTGTGTCGGTCAGTAAAGACTTGGGGGCGGACTGTTTGCAGGCTTTGGTGTTGTTCTATAGCCACTATTTTCCGCCGCTGTGGCCAAATGCAGAGCCACTTAACCCATATCATGGCCACTTGGCTTCGGGGTCTTCGAGTCACCCTGTGCTCGAAAACAGCGACTAC
>NZ_CBFHWH010000101.1:0-4538 GCF_965659035.1 Aequoribacter sp.
AACGACACCACGACAACGCCTTCTTGGGCAATCAGCTCGCCAGGAATGTTGCCACTACCTGCTCGAAAGCCGCCGCCGTGGATCCACACCATCACCGGGTGCTTACCCGCTGTATCGGGTGTCCACACATTTAGAAACAAACAGTCTTCGCTTTGTTCCTTAGAGACGCCCAAACCGTAGCGGGGCTGGGGGCAGCTTGCAGAGAACTCATTGCCGTAACTCACACCGTCCCATACAACATCCTCTACAACAGCCCAGCGTTTTTCGCCAACAGGGGCTTGCGCGTAAGGTATGGACTTGTATACCGCAGACTCAGCACTGACTAATCCAACATAGCCGGCGACAGCGAATATTAGTCCACTGAATACTATTTTTATTGTGTTTGTTCGCATGGTTTATCTCTTATGATTCGCAGAGCAAGTGAGTTGACCCTTTGTTTGCACGCAACAGATACTAATAGCCCTTAGCGAAATCTACCACATGCAACAGCGGCTGATTTTTTAAAAAGCGCTCGAGATTCTGTGCAAATACTCTCACAGCAGCCTCGATATTCGTTGGTGCCGAGGTATGGCTGGTCACGTATACCTGTGGGTGTGGCCAAAAGCGGTGGCTTGAAGGTAGCGGCTCTTCATTAAATACATCTAGAACCGCGGCCCGTAAGTGCCCTGAATCAAGTACCTGCACCAAAGCGTCTTCATCCACACAGTTACCTCTTCCGGTATTCAATAAAACCGCATTGGGTGCTAAGGCATGCAATAGATCCGTGGACACCAAATCGTCAGTCTCTGGTGTATTGGGCATTACGCAGAGTAGGTAATCTAGATCTTTGGCAAAATCTAAACGTTGCTCGTAGGTAAAACAGGACTCAAAGACAGGTGGACAGCGACCGGACCGATTAAATCCGGTAACGCGCAAGCCCAAGGCTTGAGCGGCGAGTGCAACGTCGCAAGCAATATCACCGGTACCCATAATACCAAGACGCTTTCCCAACACTGTGACGGGTGCTCGCTGGTTCCAGCTCGTGTCCTGAGCGTAGTCCAAAATTTGACGCTCCAAGGCGAGTATCCAGCCTAACACGTACTCACTCATCACCTGCCCAAACACACCCTTAAGGCCCGTCAACTGATAATCTCGCCTCGGATGATTGATCAATGGGGTCACGCCAGCCCAGGTAGACTGCACCCATTTTAAGGCCGGTGCGTCTGATAAAAAGCGAGCAATCTTATCTGGCGCACCTATCATAATTGTCGTGGCAGCCAACAGGGATGGATCAGGGTCCGACGATGCACCATAGTGAAGGTCCGCCGGCACAACTTGAGCACAAAGATCCGCAAGCGGCGAGTTTTGGTCGTCAAGAATCAATAAAACGTCCTGACTGTAACATGAGTTAGCGCTCATTAACTCCGTCCTGTGAGCTACTTATCGTTGCGAGATCGGTAGGTCACAACGCGCCAGAACAATACACTTAAAACACCTGCGATCATGCCCACCACGATCTCCAAACCGTACTGACTTAAAATCTCTTGCATAGGGTACTTTCCTTAGTTGACTGTGTATTGCAATATCTTTCGACGAAAAGAACATATCGTCAAAAACTAAGACTCAAAGTACGCACCTTTGCCATCAATTTCGACGACCCGTTCAACACGCGGTGGGTTGGTCACGCACTTTAAATTGACGCTATAAGCCTCGGGGTGTGAGCGCGGCTGGTAAAAACTTTTGATACCACAGGTCTTACAAAAATAATGATTGGCAGAGTGAGTGCCAAACGAATAAGCCGTGAGATTCTCTTGCGCAGAAAGTAACGTGAAATCCTCATGCGGAATGAACAAATGCTCGTAATCAATCAGAGAACAAATCGAGCAATTACATTTCCAGATCTCAACCGCATCGTCACTGATAAACGAAAATTTTACTTCGCCGCAGTGGCAGCCGCCCGTGTAACGTGTCATTAGCGTATCGTCTGTCCTTTTATAGCTAAGCATCGAGTGTAACGTGATTTGGGTACGGGCTCTATCACGAAACAAAGTTGGCCACGTAATAGGCTTCGCGATCTGCTTTATTCATACCAGCAGTATCCTCCATAAACCGGTTGCGATCTTGCCGGCTATTAAACAGCCAAATGCAGACCGTATCACTCGAGTGATAAATGGCCTTTAGCTCGTCATCAATGTCGCAGAGTTCCTCTGGAATCTCGGTTTTAATACAGATCATGGCAATCGACTACCTACAATTAATAAATGCCAGAGTAACGTAACTGCCGACCTTGCACCAAACCTAAAGCAACCTTCGGTCTAAAGTCTTCGCCCAACATTAATCCTGCGGTTGAGGCATAATAGCAATTCACTGGGTTCAATCGTTCGGTTACGCATGGTCAGCACTGACAATACCTTTATCCGGCAGGGCTTGCTGGCTATACAAAATAAACAGTATCGTGAAATCTACGACCAAGCCATTGCTCGCATCCACAAAAACGTAAAAGACGCACCCGCATACTTTGTTCTCGGTAAGATATCAGCCGACCACAATAACCACACCAAAGCCTTGGAACTGTTTGAAAAAGCCAGTGTGCTGGCACCAGAAAGTGAGTACTGCCAAGCGTACTATGCACAAATGCTGACCCTGTCGGGGGACCAAATTAAAGCTAAGCACCAAGCAGATCGTTGCGCTGAGCTTACTATCAACGACCACCACATTGCCGACATGCTAGGCGTGATCTATACCCGCGCAGGTTTTCACGAACTTGCCGTACCTTGGTTTAAAAAAGCCGTCGCACTTAATCCCAATGTTGCGAACTACCACTATAACCTTGGGGCCTCTCTTCAGTTTATTGGCGATTTTGAGGGCGCCGACGCCGCTTACAAGGCTTGCTTAGCATTGGACAAGGACAACTATCGGGCGCTATCGTCCTTAGCACAGTTAACCAAACAGCCAACAGGTTCACCTTTGGTTGCGCAGTTAGAAGCGCGTTTTTCCAGAGCAGCGAACGACGCCGATGCTCAACTTCACCTAGGTCACGCGATAGCCAAATGCCTTGAAGATACGGGCGATTACCCAAACAGCTTGAACTGGTTACACAAAGCCAAAGCGGGCAAACAAAGAGGGGCATCAGCTGTAGATTTCGCTAGTATTATCACAGGCCTCAAAGCCCTAACCACCGACCAAGCTAACGAGGGTATCGAAGATTCACCCATCTTTGTCGTGGGACTACCTAGAACAGGCACAACCCTGGTGGATCGCATTATCGGGTCGCATTCACAGGTTCATTCAGCGGGCGAGCTTAGCCTGTTTGGAAACCTCATTAAGCAGGCCGTAAAAACTCCCTCGAACTTAACCTTAGATTATGAAACCGTCGAAGCCGCTGTAATGTTTAACGGCGAAACCTTCGAACACCTTGGTCGCGAGTATATAGCTCTAACGGGGGAGCTCAGCCGTGGCGCCGCTCGAGTTATCGATAAGATGCCACTCAACTTTTTTTACTGCGGACTTATCCACCAAGCACTGCCCAACGCAAAAATTATTGCCCTACGGCGTAACCCCATGGACAGCTGTTTAAGTAACTACCGACAGTTACTCACAACCCAGCAGGCCTATTACGCTTACACCTATGATTTGTTAGAGACCGCCAAGTTCTACTGTTTATTCGATGAGCTGATGGCACATTGGACTAAGACCTTACCTGAAGATCGGTTCATGCAGGTCCAGTACGAAGACATCGTGTTTAACCAATTAGGACAGACCCAGCGGCTGCTCGAGTTCTGTGGACTAGACTGGGAAGAGGCGTGCTTGAACTTTCATGAGAACGATGCCCCAGTATCTACCGCAAGCTCAGTCCAAGTGCGACAACCTTTATATTCGGGGTCGATAGGGCGGTGGCAACGCTACGGCGACAAACTTAATGAGCTAGAACATTATCTGAAAGGGCAAGGTATCGATACCAACCAAGGCTTGCCGGCTAATACTCAATAACAAAAAAGGGGCCATAGCCCCTTTCAAACCTGCAAAGGTTAAGCCATTAAAAGTCCACGCTGAAACGCAGGCCCATAGAGCGGGGCGGTAACACGTTAGATTTGAAATAACGGTTGGTCGCGCCAGATACAGTTTGGTTGTATAGAGCGGTCTGCTCAACACCGCTCTCTGCAAACTCGTTAAACAGGTTGTCAACGAAGAACGTGACGTTCCAGTTATCCACTCGATATACGGCAGCCGCGTTCGCGATACCGAAGCTATCCAAGGTTAAACTATCGCCACGTCCACCGGTTCGAGACAGCACGTCACCCTGCCATGCATAACCCGCATTCAAGGTCAGATCATTACCGTTGCTTAGCGTCATATCGTAAGAGGCAAACAACGAGACTTGGTTCTCAGGAGAGCCCGGCAAACGATCGCCTTTAATGCCATCTTCAAACGCTGTCGCAAACCCAGGCGTAATAATGGTACGAATTAACGAGGGCACGTCAGAGGTTAACTCCGTACTGGTGTGGCTAAATGAACCGCGTACACGCAGTGCATCGGTCGCCAACCAATCGATATTCATC
>NZ_CBFHWH010000101.1:4637-6454 GCF_965659035.1 Aequoribacter sp.
TCGACGCCTGTCGATTCGGCACCACCGGCGTTGATGGTAATTGGAATCGAGGCATTAACCGTCGCTGAAGCCAGCTGAGGATCATCCCACTCAACCAAGTACACCGCGGCATTCAGTGTCATCCGGCCTTCTAACAGAGTGGACTTAACACCCAGCTCGTAGTTACGCGTGGTATCAGAGACATACGCGCGCTCGTCGAACTTAGCGAAATCGTCTGGACCAGGGCCAAACTGCTGCCCGGGCGCGAGGTTACAGTTACCCTGACCTGCATTGGGATCATACGCATCACAAGGTGCACCGCCGTTGCTGCCGCCGATGCGATAACCTTCGCTGATCGTACCGTATACATTGACCTCATCGCTCAAGGCGTAGGAAGTATTCAACTTGAATAAGGTACCGCTATCGTCTTGGGCAAGACTTGGGTCAAAAGCGCGCATTTCGATCTGGTTTAAACCTTCTGCCACGAAGTCTGAGGGCCCAGAAAAACCGTCATACAACGGAAAATCAACGGTAGATTGCGCTTCCAATTCGTATTCGTAATAACGTGCACCCAAGGTAACTTGCCATGCATCGGTCAGTTCGTAGGTCACCTCGCCAAATACCGCTTTTTCGACCAACTTCGACGAGCCCGCTTCAAAGTACTCTAAATCATCGGTACGACTGGAGCCAAAAAAGTCAGCGAGCTCCGGCGTGTACTCTGCCGATGAACCGACGTACTCTTCTTTGTTGTAGAACGCCCCGACAATCCAGCTTAGTTCGCTGTCACCCTGTGAAACCAGACGCAACTCTTGGCTGAAGGTCTCTAGACGATCATCTTCTCGCGTTAAAGCCGTGAAAGTAGGGAAAGTTTCGTAAGAGTATTCCAAACTGATCAACAAATCGGTTTGATCACGCTGACCTTGTTCTTCGTATTTCGATGAACCGGTTGCCGAAGTCAGTTCTGCAAAACCTAAGTCTGCAATTACCTCAAGCGCCACCAGGCTCGTTTCTTCTTGGTTGGGCTCGGCAACACGCTGCGCGTTTTCCCACTTGCCGGTGGCCAATTCGCCACGCTGAGCCGAGATGGTGCGGCCGCCGTTGTCTTCGGTTTGACTGTAATACGTTAAAGTAGCGTCGAAATTATCCGTGGGCTGCCAACGGATAGCCACTTTAGCCGTGACCGACTCCTGTGAGTTAGTGTCTTTACGAGGTGCTAATTCGTCACTGCCTCGAGGCGAGTCGGGCTCGGATACACCGGGCACCTTCACAATAAATGGCTGGTCAATAAAGCCTGCGTCATCGTAACGGTCCAGCGATGCGCGAACCGCCAACGTGTCAGAGATAGGCAGGTTTAAGGTAAAGCCTAAATCCGTGCTGAAGTCTTCGCTTTCACTATTTTTGTACAGCTCACCGCGAACGTTTACATCGGTACTTTCGAAATTGGGGCGATTAGGGATGTAGCGAATAGCGCCGCCCATTGTGCCGGCACCGTACAATGTGCCTTGGGGACCAAGCAGTACTTCAACGCGGTCCATGTCGACCAGGCGCATATCAACGCCTAATGGAATCTCCCCAACGTAAGTTGCTACCGTACCACCGGTGCCGATGTTAGAGCCTTGACCAAGAGGGTCAGCGTTTAAGCCGCGAACCACGAGCTGTTGACCGTTTCGACCGCCGCGGTCTACCGCGTTAATGCCAGGCACATACGCAAGCGCTTCGGCAATATCGCCAAAACCTTGTTCTTTAATACTGTCGCCGGTAATAGCGGCAATATTGATTGGCAAATCCTGCAATGAGCCTGCTCGACGTGTGGCAGTCACGATGACTTCCTCTAAAAC
>NZ_CBFHWH010000101.1:6464-6715 GCF_965659035.1 Aequoribacter sp.
AGAGGGTCAGCGTTTAAGCCGCGAACCATGATCCTGCCCACTAATGATGGACACCCTGTTAAGCGAGTAAACTACGCTACAGAGGTGAACCATGACAAGCAAGACAGGTACGAAAAAGACAACGCGGCGGAAGCACTCTCCGGAATTCCGGGCAGAGGCGTTGGCCCTGGCAGAAAAAATCGGCATTCCCAAGGCGGCCAAGGAACTCGGGCTGCATGACTCGCAACTCTACGGGTGGAGATCCAAGGCCA
>NZ_CBFHWH010000102.1:0-6714 GCF_965659035.1 Aequoribacter sp.
GATGTGCTTTGCAGCGGCCTAAACAATGCAGGCTGGCCTGTTGTACCCCCCAAAGCGACGATGTTTGTCTGGGCTCAAATTCCCGAGGCCTATCGTGAGTTGGGATCACTCGAGTTTAGCAAGAAATTGTTAAAAGACGCCAAAGTCGCCGTCTCACCGGGCATTGGGTTTGGTGAATATGGCGAGGGCTATGTCCGTTTTGGCTTGATCGAAAATGAACACAGAACTCGGCAGGCGATCCGCAACATCAAAAAAATGTTTAAAAACGACGGTTTGGTCGGTTAAGGGGAACGCAATGAAAACGATCAAACTGGGTATCTGCGGTTTGGGTACGGTGGGCAGCGGTACGGTCAACGTCCTCGCTGCCAGTGGTGAAGCGATTAACCGCAGAGCTGGCGCTGTTCTGGAAATTGCGCACATTGGTGCCCGCCGAGATAACGCGCTTTGTAATACCGCTGGTATTAAGGTCAGTCGCGATATTTTTGACGTTGTTGATGACCCCGAGATCGATATCTTGATTGAGCTTGTCGGCGGCACAACCGTTGCCAAAGAGCTTGTCGAGCGGGCGATCAAAGCGGGAAAGCACGTTGTCACTGCAAACAAGGCGCTGATTGCCGAGTGTGGCACTGAATTATTCGCTTTGGCGAGCGAACACGGTGTGGCCCTGCGCTATGAGGCCGCGGTTGCCGGTGGTATTCCCATCATTAAAGCTCTGCGCGAAGGGTTGGCGGGTAACGAGATCAACTGGCTTGCCGGTATTATCAACGGCACCACCAATTTTATTTTGACCGAGATGGGTACAGCCAAGCGCGCCTTCGAAGATGTGCTGGCTGAAGCGCAAGCTTTGGGCTACGCCGAGGCCGACCCGACCTTCGATGTTGAGGGTATTGATGCGGCGCACAAGCTCGTCATTTTGGCGGCGATTGCTTTTGGAATTCCGTTGAATATCAACGGCGTATACACCGAAGGCGTAACGCGTATAACCCCAGCCGACTTAAGTTTTGCCGAGGAGTTGGGTTACCGGATTAAGCACTTGGGTATTGCCAAGCTGACCGACGCAGGCGTGAACCTTCGCGTGCACCCCACTTTGATTCCTGAGGAGCAATTGCTATCGCGCGTAAACGGCGTCGAAAATGCCGTGCTAATTGATGGCTCTGCGGTCGGACCAACCCTTTATTGCGGTGCAGGTGCAGGTGCTGCTCCGACAGCGTCAGCTGTGGTTGCAGATATCGTGGATATTGCGCGAGAGCTGGCCGCTGATCAGTTGCCTCAAATTCCCGCCTTGGGTGTAGACGCCGACTCGATTACCGAGATCGACAGCGTGCCTATGGCTCAAGTGGTCACGCCCTGGTACTTGCGCTTGAATGTTCAAGACAAGCCCGGAGTCATGTCTAAGGTATCGAGTATCCTGAGCGAGCGAGGCATCAGCATTGAGGCTCTGATCCAAAAACCGCCCACTAAAGGTCAGCAAAGCGTGTCTTTAGTGGTGTTAACGAATCCAGCAGAGCAGGCGCAGTTACTGGGCGCAGTCGCTGAAATTGAAGCGCTAGAAACAACACTTTCAGACGTAATGCGTATTCGCGTTGAAACGCTGAAAGGTTAGTGAGAAAGAGGAAGTCATGAAATACATCAGTACCCGCGGTAAAGCGCCAGCGTTAAATTTTGAAGATGTTTTGCTCACCGGACTAGCATCAGACGGCGGTTTGTACGTTCCCGACCAGCTACCGAGCTTTAGTCAAGAACAAATTCGCTCATGGCGCTCGTTAAGCTACGCTGAGCTCGCTGCCGAAATCGTATATCCTTTTGTTGAGGATACGTTTTCTCGGGAAGAATTAGACAAGATTTTGGCGGATACGTACGCGGTATTTCGGCACGATGCGATTGCACCCATGGTGCAAATCGCTCCCAATCAATGGGTGCTAGAGCTGTTTCATGGGCCAACCCTGGCATTTAAAGACTTTGCTCTGCAATTGCTCGGGCGCCTGCTTGATGAGGTCCTCAAACGCCGTGATGAGCGCATTATGATCATGGGCGCGACCTCAGGTGATACGGGGTCGGCTGCAATCGAGGGCTGCAAACGATGCAGTAATATCGACATTTTTATTCTGCATCCGTATCAGCGCGTGTCGGATGTCCAGCGAAAGCAAATGACGACCGTTGTGGGTGATAATATTCATAACTTGGCCGTTCGCGGCAATTTTGACGATTGCCAAGCGCTGGTGAAAGCGACCTTCGGTGATCGCTCTGGTTTGCCAGCAGATCGGGGTCTAGTCGCGGTAAACTCGATTAACTGGGCCCGCATTATGGCTCAAATTGTCTACTATTTTTATGCCGCTTTGAGCGTAGGCGGTCCCGATCGCGCGGTCAGTTTTTCGGTGCCCACGGGTAATTTCGGTGACATTTTTGCCGGTTATCTCGCCAAACAAATGGGACTGCCGGTAGAGCAGCTGGTGATTGCCACAAATAAAAACGACGTGCTGCATAAAATGATGACCACTGGTGTCTACGACAAGATGTCACTGGAGGCTTCCCTATCCCCTAGTATGGACATCACGGTGTCGAGTAACTTCGAGCGCTTATTGTTTGATGTCTACGATCGTGACGGCGCGGCCATTGCAGATTTATTTGAACAGTTCAAAACTGAACCGATTCATTTCTCTGACACGGCGATGGCGCGCACTCGAGCCTTGTTCGCGAGTCATCGTGTTAGTGACGATGAAACCTGCGCTGAGGTTGCACGTTTGTGGCACGACTGCCAGTACTTGGCTGACCCGCATTCAGCCATCGGTGTCGCGGCAGCACGTGTTTACGGTAAGCCCGAAACTCCCATGATCACGTTGGCGACGGCTCACGCCGCGAAGTTCCCAAGCGCAATTGCTCAAGCCGGACTAGATTTTGCACCACCGTTGCCCGAGCACTTGGCGGATTTATTCGATCGCGAAGAGCGGTTTGACATAATCGATAACGACCTTGCAACCGTGCAGGCCTACATGTCTGCCCACGTGGCCAGCTAAATGGATTGGTCGGCTACCCTGATCGGCGGTTTTGATTCGCCTTTGATGGTGAAAGATTGGGTAGCTATTACCATATTTTTTGGTACTTGGTTTGCTTACGCGCGTATTGCAAAGTTTCGTGCTAAGCGGGAAAACACACTTTCCAGTATTATGCGCAAGCATCGAGAGCATTGGATGCGCCAGGTGATGCTGCGTGAGCAGCGTGTCAGCGATGCGACAATCTTGGGCAACCTAGAGCGGGTGGTGACTTTTTTTGCCTCAACGACGATTCTGCTGTTGGCCGGTACCTTAACGGCTATGATGTCGGCAGAGGGTCTGGTAGAGGTGATTAACTCAGCGCATCTCGCGGATTCAGCGTCGGCGGAGTCTGTTCGGGCTAAGCTCTTCTTTTTAGCGCTGATTTTCGTGTACGCTTTTTTCAAATTTACCTGGGCGGTTCGGCAGTACATTATGTGCGCTATTTTGTTGGGCGGGGCGCCTGTCCATCACGGAGAGCCGATCGGGTTGCCCTTGAGCGATGAGTTCGAGGCTTTCGCCCTGCGCGCGGCGAAGATGTCCGATCTGGCTAATCACGATTTTAATCACGGGTTGCGCGCTTATTACTTTGCGTTAGCCTTGCTGGGGTGGTTGATCAACGTCTGGGTTTTGCTTGGGGCCAGTTCTTTGGTTCTGTTCACTCTCGCGCAGCGCGAGTTTGCGTCAAAAGCGGTCCAAGTCCTGCGCGATCAGTAATTGAGTTCCTGCAATCAATTTGTCAGACTCTGTAACAAACGGAGGCTTTAGTTATGCGCGCGATTTTTCTGTTGGTGGCACTGATAGCTTCTGCAATTGCAGTCGCTCAGGAGCTGGGTTCGGGCGGGCGTCCTGTGGGGCCGGAGTATTCTCGCAGTCCCGTGTATGGCAAGAATGGTATGGCAGCGACCGCACAACCGCTGGCTTCTCAAGTGGCGCTAGATATCCTGAAAGAGGGCGGTAGTGCAGTTGATGCGGCCATTGCCGCGAATGCGGCTTTGGGTTTGATGGAGCCCACAGGTAACGGAATCGGCGGTGATTTGTTTGCAATTATTTGGGATCCAAAAACGCAAACACTCTATGGCTACAACGGGTCCGGGCGTTCCCCCATGGGACGAGATCTTCAGGAATTGAAAGGCGCAATTGCGCGGCTAAAACAAGAGCAGCGTTTGCCTAAAGACTATGAGGGAATTCCCTCACACGGATCTTTGTCGGTTACGGTGCCCGGGACGGTCGATGGTTGGTTTGCAATGCATGAACGCTTTGGGAAACTCCCGATGTCTGAGGTGCTAGCACCTGCTATCGATTACGCCCGCGATGGTTTTCCTGTCTCGCCAGTGATCGCTTATTACTTTGAGCGAAATTTAGCGCGTTTTAAGCAGGTGGCGCCGATGATAGAAGAGCTCGATAATGCCATGGCGACCTATTTTACGGACGGTAAGGCGCCATTGGTGGGCGAGGTGTTTCGCAACCCGGATCTGGCTGACACGCTTGCCTTACTTGCACAAGAAGGGCGCAGCGCTTTTTACTCCGGTAAGCTTGCACAAACCATCGACACGTATATGAAACGCATTGGAGGGGACTTGCGATTGACCGATCTGGAGGCGCATCGCGGCGAGTGGGTAACGCCCCTTGGTGTCAACTATAAGGGCTATACTTTGTATGAGCTTCCCCCCAACGGACAGGGGCTCGCGGCTTTGATGATGCTGTCGATCTTGAAGAACGTCGATTTCACGCAGTGGGAACGAGGCTCTCCTGAGGTGATGCATTACATGGTCGAAGCAAAACGCTTGGCTTTTGCCGATATGGCTGCAAGTTTTACCGATCCGGATTTTGCTGAGATACCTCTCAAGCAGCTCATTTCAGATGAATACGGTAAACAGCAGTTTCAGCGTATTCATCCCAAGCAAGCTGCCAATGATTACGGCCCAAGCGAAGTGTTGCTCGAGGGTGAGGGCGATACGACGTATCTTACGGTCGCCGATGCCTCGGGCATGATGGTGTCTTTGATTCAGTCAAATTACCGCGGTATGGGGTCTGGACTTGTACCTGATGGCCTGGGCTTTATGCTGCAGGATCGGGGTGAACTGTTTGCTTTGACCGAAGGGCACCCGAATGTATATGCGTCCGGCAAACGCCCTTTTCATACCATTATTCCAGCGTTCTTGATGCAGGGTGACAGACCTGTCATGAGTTTTGGTCTGATGGGAGGCGGCATGCAGCCGCAGGGTCATGTGCAGGTCCTGATTAATTGGTTGGTGTATGGCATGGATATTCAGGCGGCAGGAGATGCCGCGCGATTTTTACACGACGGCGGTGCGTCGCCCACGGATACGACCTACGAGGGCTATGGGGTACTTTATGTTGAACCGGGTGTAGCTCAAAGCACGGTAGAGCGTTTGCGAGCGATGGGGCATAGGGTGGAATACAATGATGCTGGCGCTATGTTTGGTGGTTACCAGGCAATTTATAGAAACCCCGAGACCGGTGTATATTCGGGTGCGACCGAGATGCGAAAAGATGGGACAGTAACGGCGTACTGAGCGAGTATTTGTGTCTAAATCACTTATCCAACGACGGCTAGATCCTCTGGGTGCGGGCTCGGATCTGCACGAGCGAGCCCTGTTCGCTAGGATTCTCGCAAGCCGTGGCGTGCGCTCTTGTGACGAGTTGGATTTAGGCTTTGGCGGTCTGCTTCCGCCCTCTGGCCTTTTAGGGGCCCGTGAGGCCGCTGCGCTTTTAGCTTCGGCGATGTCGAGAAACCAAAGGATTTTGGTTGTCGGTGACTTCGATGCCGATGGTGCTACCAGCGTTACCCTTTTTGTGAGTTGCATGGGAGCCTTTGGCTATGACGTGCAATATCTGGTTCCCAACCGCTTTGATTATGGCTACGGACTCACGCCAGAAATCGTTGAAGTGGCGACACAGTATGGGCCTGATCTGATTGTGACTGTCGATAATGGTATCGCGAGTCATGCAGGTATCGATTTAGCGAAAGCCAAAGGGTGGCAAGTGCTGGTGACCGATCATCATTTGCCGGCAGAGACACTGCCCAATGCCGATGTGATTGTAAATCCGAATCAACCTGATTGTGCCTTTCAAAGTAAGGCGCTTGCCGGCGTGGGTGTTATTTTTTACGTCTTGCTGGCGTTGCGCGCATATTTGCGGGACCAAGCCTGGTTCGAGGCTAAAGGTATAGCAGAGCCTAATTTGGCCGAGTTTCTGGATTTGGTGGCCTTGGGTTCGGTGGCGGATGTCGTGCCGCTGGATCGCAATAATCGAATTTTGGTCGAGCAGGGCTTGCGTCGCATGCGCTCAGGAATCATGCGGCCAGGCATACAAGCATTGTTAGAGGTCGCCAACAAGTCATGGCGGACGCTTGTCGCCCAGGACCTAGGTTTTGCTGTGGGGCCTCGCATTAACGCCGCAGGGCGTTTAGATGACATTTCTGTGGGTATTCGCTGCTTGCTGTCTCGCGATTTGTTCGAAGCCCGTGAGCTTGCAAATCGTTTGGATGAGTTCAATCGAGAGAGGCGTTTGATCGAGCACACCATGAAAGCCGACGCCCAGGTATTACTAGCGCAGCTGCCGGCCTTTGAGTCGGGCAAATTGCCCGCAGCCATTACCTTATACGATGCCTCTTGGCACCAGGGCGTGGTCGGTATCTTAGCTTCTCGTATCAAAGAAC
>NZ_CBFHWH010000103.1:0-6595 GCF_965659035.1 Aequoribacter sp.
GATATTCCAAGGTGGGAGTGCCGAAGTCCTGAGCGATAAGCGCCGAGAGATTTTTTATAAAACGGCCAAATTTTACGCCGAGAAGGCGCGAGAAACTGGCGCAGAGGTCGCGTTTTACATGACCCATGCCTACGTGCCACCGCATAAAAGAGCCAAGGCGGATTTGATCGACACCATTTCGAGGTCTTATATCGAGGTCGGTGACAAGAACAATGCCTTGGTGATTCCAGTTGGCTTGGCATTTGATCGGGCATACAAGGCTCGCCCCGAGATACAACTGCACAAAAGTTTCGATGGCTCACATCCTAGTATGCTTGGGACCTACCTGGCAGCTTGCGTCGTGTACCTGAGCGTTTACGGTGGCTCGATCGATGGCCTAACCTATACGTATTTCGGTGAGGTTGATGAGGCAGATGCACAATTCCTGCAGCAAATAGCGACTGAAACCGTTTCGGATTTTTTCGAACGAAAATAATTTCATTCACCACTAGTGTGATTCTTCTTCTTGCGCGTTTTGAATGCGGATGTGCATAAGCGCAAAAACAAGAAGAGGACTTACACATGATGAAACCGATACCAAAAGCAATCAAAGCAAATCTGGGTATGCCCAGAGCTGCTTGGTTGGCTGGCCTTAGTACTTTGTTGCTGGCGTCAGGCATTCAGGCTCAAGACGAAAACGCGAAACAACAACTCGAGGAAATCGTCGTCGTGGGTTCGCAAATCAAGGGTGCAAGTATTACCGAGGCCTTGGCCGTCACCGTTGTTAGCTCAGAAGATATCGAGATTATGGGAGTAGACTCAGGTGATGAGTTAATGGCGCTCATCCCTGAAAACGGCCAAAACTTCTTCAATGAGGCTGAGAATATTTCTGGAGGCGTCAACTCATCCCGGGGTGACGTCGGCGCCTTCAACCTGCGCAACTTGGGTACAGGTAATACCTTGGTCTTGCTGAATGGGCGCCGTTTGGTAAACAACGCGTCCTACCAAACCGAGGAGGTGGGCGGGAGCTTCATTCCTGTGAATACAGTCAACTCGCAAATGTTGCCGGTCAAAGGCATCGAGCGAGTCGAAATTTTGCGTGACGGCGCGTCGGCAATTTACGGTGCCGATGCCGTTGCTGGTGTGGTTAACACAGTATTAAAAAACGACTTCGAAGGTTTGAATGTTTCTGTCAAGTGGACCGAATACGACAACTTGCCGCGTAACGACCAGAACCTGACTTTAGAGTGGGGTCAAAGTTTTAACGGTGGTCGGACCAATGTGGGCGTTTTTGGTAACTACTACTCGCGAGATCGTGTTCGCGCAAGCGATGACCCACGTTGGGCGAATGCGGATTTTTCAGACCGCGTGCCCGAAAATTCATTGTGGTTTGGCGACTCTGCGTGGCGAAATGACAGCGCGAATTCATTAGGTGGCCAGTTTGATATGCAGGGAGCCAGCAATGAATACGGTGCCTCAGCGGCTGGCGCGGTAGATAGCGCCGGGGAATTTCAAGTGTTTCCCTTGGGGTCGCCAGAGTGCCAATACCAACTGAACCAATACGCCTGTGCGAATGCGGACAACACTCCCATTTACCGCTCTAACCTGAACGAGTTCCGTGACATCGCCTCAGAGCTTGATCGTATGAGCTTGTTTGTGAACATCAACCACGAATTCGAGAGCGGCTTGGAGAGCTTTACCGAAATTCTGTACTACGAGGCGTCCTCAAACCTGCGTCGCCACGGTTCGTATCCAAGCCCAGTCAAATTTGAGGTTGGCGCTCAGAACTATTACAACCCCCTCGGTCCTTGTGGTTCACCCAATCGGTTGCCGGATTCGATCATTGGTACCGATGTACCCTGTGATGGCGTAACGTTACTCATTGATAATATTCGTTTCGACGAGGCGCCACGTATTGTCGATACCGATGTTGATACTTATCGCTTCTTGCAAGGCTTCAGAGGCACTGTCGGCGAGTGGGACTGGGAGTCAGCGGTGTCCATCTCTAAGGCAACCAGCAACGACGTAACGCATAACCGCGTGTCGAATACCTTAATGCAAGAAGCCTTGAATGATCCTACCCCTGCGGCGTACAACCCGTTTTCGATGGGTATTGATAACAACATCGAGCGTGCACGTATTGACGTGTATCGCAAGAACGAGACCGAGCTCAAAACCTTTGATGTCAAATTCTCGAACAACAATATCTACGAGCTTCCCGCTGGTCCAGTGGGTGTGGTCGGTGGCCTGGAGTGGCGTGAAGAATCTTTTGTGGATGATCGTGACCCTCGGTTGGACGGTACCATACAGGCCGTAGACCTCAATGGTGTGACCTACCCTTACATTTCAGATGTGGTGAACTCAAGCCCCAGTGCCGACAGTAAGGGCAGTCGCAAAGTGAACTCTGCTTTCGCCGAGGTTCAAATTCCCGTATTTACCGGCTTTGACTTGCAGTTAGCTGCCCGTTGGGAGGACTTCTCCGATGTGGGTTCGACCACAGTAGGTAAAGCGGCGTTCGGTTGGCGCTTGTTTGAACCCGTATTACTGCGTGGTTCGTGGTCTGAAGGCTATCGTGTTCCGAACTTGGTGACAGTCAACGAGGGCTTTGTGGCTCGCCAAAACTCACGTACCGACTGGGCTTGCGAATACGCGAAAGCGAATGGCAATGACACCTTGGACGTGCTGGATTGTGTTAACTCGACCCAGCGGGTTGCCGAGGGCAGTGATCAACTTGTGCCTGAAGAGTCGACCAATACGTCTATCGGTTTCGTCGTTGAGCCAATTGAAGGTTTAACGATTACCGTCGATTACTGGTCAATCGAGAAAGAGGGTACCATCGGTCTGTTCGGTGAAGAAAACCACATGGCCTTGGATCTGCTATACCGCATTCAAGCGGGAACAGCTAACTGTGCGGGTGAGACCTTCAATACTGCTGTGGTTCGAGACGATCCAAGCGCCGATGAGGCTGCTGTCTATACCGCGGCAGGTATTTGCCCTGCAGGCACAGCCGTTACCGTGTTTGACTCTTATGAAAACCTCGATACCCGAACAGTTGAAGGACACGATATCGGCGTTTACTACGATTTGAGCACGGATTTCGGTGAGTGGTCGTTTAGCTACAACGGCTCGTTCTTGGATACTTTCGAGCAAAAAGCAGGCGGTGCCGCTGCTGAGTTGATCGCAGCTCAGAAAGCCGGTGTTTTACCGCTTGATATTCCTGTCGATGGTTTTGCGGATCTGGTGGGTCGAGATGGTAACCAGGACGAGAAACACCGTGCGAAACTGAGCTGGCGTATGAGTGAGTTTGGGGCATCGTTGTCGGCTTACAAGATTGGCGATTTCTATCAGAGCTCGCTGACTTTGGCTGACGGCACGCGTTATGTCATTCCATCAATGACGACCTACGATGCTACCTTTGACTACCGCACCGATGTGATGGGTACCAAAACCCGTTTCCGCTTGGGCGTTAAGAACTTTACCGATGAGCGGGCACCTTTGGCAGACCGTTACTTCGGTTACTTCTCGGATGCTCACACCGACTACGGTCGTTATATGTACCTAGACGTTCGCGCGAGCTTCTAGTCCGCGCTTATCCGCGGGGCGTAAGCCCCGCGTCTTCAATCCGTTGTTATTGGGTGAATTATGAATTCTTCTGCTGTTCCTGAAGAGCGCCTGTCGTATCAAAACATAGGGCTGATCGCAGGTCCTTTGGTATTTGCCGTAATGATGTTGCTGGGCATCGACCAAGCGATGATGCCCGAGATGGCCTGGCGTGTCGCGGCGGTGGGGTTGTGGATGGGTATCTGGTGGGCAACCGAAGCGATACCGGTGCCAGCCACTGCATTTTTACCCCTGGTGTGTTTTGATTTGTTGGGTATTGCACCGATTGCCAAAGCGGCGCAGTCGTACGCACACCCGATTATTTATTTATTTTTGGGCGCCTTCATTCTGGCGTTGGCGGTTGAACGCTGGAATCTGCACAAGCGCATTGCTTTGATGATTTTGTCGCAAACGGGCACCGACGGTGCACGTTTGATTCTGGGTTTTATGGTGGTCGCTGCGGTGCTATCGATGTGGATGACGAATACCTCTACCACCATGATGCTTATGCCGATTGCGGTATCGGTTGCTGCGGTGGTGACCGAGAACATGGAAAGGGCTTCGGAGCGCGATAAGCGCAACTTCCAAATTGCCTTGCTGTTGGGACTCGCGTATGCGGCTACGATAGGGGGTTTAGCAACACTCGTGGGGACGCCACCGAATATCCTGCTTGCGGGTTTTTTGGTCGACACCTACGGTATTGAAATTAGTTTTTTAAATTGGATGCTGGTGGGTGTGCCGGTCAGTATCGTGCTGCTGCCCTTGGCGTGGTTGATCTTAACGCGCTGGGCTTTTGCCTTTGATATTCCCGAGAGCGAGGGGGCTAGAGCCCATCTACAAAGGCTTCGGGCAGAGCTTGGTCCTATGTCGAGTGCCGAGAAGCGAGTTGCGGTTATTTTTGTACTGGTGATTCTGGCCTGGATGTTTCGCCGGGTGATTACGGAGTCGACGGGTCTTACGGGTTTGAGTGACACCGGTGTTGCGATGACGGCGGCGCTGCTGTTGTTTTTAGTGCCCAGTGGTTCATCCTCACAATCCCAGCTTATGGTTTGGCACGACGTCGGGCGTCTGCCTTGGGGTGTACTGGTATTGTTTGGTGGTGGATTAAGTTTGGCCTCTGCGGTATCGCAAAGTGGTTTGGCCTTATGGCTGGGCGAGGGTTTGTCCCCTTTATCGGACTTGGGTGTGATTGTGGTGATTTTGGCGGCGGCGGGTTTGGTGATTTTCTTAACGGAGTTGACCAGCAATTTAGCGACGGCCGCGACCTTTTTGCCGGTGATTGCCGCCATCGCTACGCAGTCGGGCATTGATGTGTTGATGCTGGTTGTGCCCGTGACCTTAGCAGCGAGCTGCGCGTTTATGCTGCCGGTGGCCACGCCGCCTAACGCGATTGTGTTTGCGTCGGGCTTTATCCGTATACCGGATATGGTCAGAGCGGGAGTCTACTTGAATATTGTCAGTATGTTGCTTCTTACGGCTGTTGCACTATGGCTCGCGCCTGCTGTACTGCAGCCATAAGTAGGGACTGTCGCCAAACCCTATTTGCTTGCTTTTTTCTAGGATTGGTTTAACTATACGTTCAAGATCTTGAATGGGCGTATAACGATGATTACAGCCGATCCGCTTAAAAAGCTGCAGTTTGAAACGCTGATCGAGCGTTATCGCGGTCAGCTTTTGGCTGCTTTAAGTTCGATGCTGGACAGTTCGGATTTAGAAGAAGTGGTGCAAGAGGCGTCGTTAAAGGTGTATCTAAACCTTGAGTCAATAGAAGTCGATGCGATCAAAGCCTATTGGTATCGGACGGCAAGAAATTTAGCGATCAGTCGCTTGAGGCACCAAAAAGTGGTGCGGCACTTTGCGCCTGACATTACCGAGGCCTTGTTGGAGCAGCAAGCTCAGGGTGATGCAGATCGAGTGTATTATGACGCCTGGTCTAGGAATGTCCTTGTAGACGCTATTAATCGCCTACCACCGGTATGTCGCAACGTGTTTATTTTTCGACAGATCGAGGGATACAGTAAGAAAGAAATTGCTGAGAAAATGAACATTAGTATTCATACTGTCGATAATCACCTCACACACGGCATGAAGTTGTGCCGACGTCATCTTAAAGAGACCCTAAGTTTCGGTAACGCTTCATTGGAAACACTGCTTAAACAAGCGTGAGTCGCTATGTCTTTAGATGAGTGGCTCGGTATAGGTTTACCTGACGAGATTGTTGACGAAGCCATCGTTTGGGTCGCCAAACTAGATGGCGACACTCTCAACGATGAAGAGAAACAGGCATTCTTTGTCTGGTTAGACGCCGAGCCAGAACATCAGTGGGCCTATGAGGAAATCTCTGAGGCATGGTCAAAGCTTAAAGGTCTGCAAGCGGTTAAAGATTCACTGGTGCGTTCAGAGGTGGTCTATTTCAAAGCGCCTCAGCAGGATGAGGACGCCCACCCCATAACCCCAGACTCGTATCCGCGATTATCATGGTTGGCTCTGGGCCTGATGCTAATGGGCGTCTTAGTTGGAATAGTTGCTTAGGCGGCTAGTGGCTTTTTGCTGATCAAGCGTTTATCTATTTTACCGTCGAGCGAGCAGAATATGTTTCTTTATCACGCTATCAAAATGCGTAACACCTGTCTGTCAGTGGGTTTGTTGGTCGCCACCATGCTGCTGTTGCCTCTGGTCAGTGCGGTTCAAGCAGCCCAAGTGCAGGTCTTGAAGAACACGACACCTGAGAGAATTTTATTTGTCGGCAATAGTTATTTTTATTATAACGATAGCCTGCACAACCACGTGCGTCGCATAGTGGACGAATTAAATCCTGGTGTGGCAGAAGGCTTGCAGTACAAGTCAGCGACTATTGGCGGTGCCGCCTTGTGGCACCACGCCATCAATAATCTTTTGGCCCCCGGGAAAATAGGCGTTGATAAACCCTTTGATCTGGTGATATTCCAAGGTGGGAGTGCCGAAGTCCTGAGCGATAAGCGCCGAGAGATTTTTTATAAAACGGCCAAATTTTACG
>NZ_CBFHWH010000104.1:0-1341 GCF_965659035.1 Aequoribacter sp.
CTGGAAAGGCTCCTGCGCATCAGGACGCTCTAACGTTCGATCGGCATTACTGTTACAACCGCCACCGTCTGCTTGCCCATAGCTACACTCGTAGACGTGAATGTAGTCGATTACCATTTCTGAAGGGATATCACCTGCGTTGACATCACCCGGTAGGTTGCCACCTACCGCCAAGTTAACCAACAAATGGAATTCGGTGTCGAAAGGCGCAGAAGCAGGGCCCGATGTGTAGCCAGTCGTTGTATCTTTGTAGAAGTAGCTGTAGTAATGATCAGCCCCTACCGTTTTAACGTGCACACCATCAATAAACCAACGCAGTTCATCTTCTTCCCATTCTAAGGCATAGGTGTGGAAATCAGATGCTGGGCTATCAAGCGCCACATCCAAACCGCTCAACTGGTTCAGAGGCCATGGAAAGCCGTGGTGCACGGTGGTGAACACACGCTGGCCATCAGTGCCCGCGTTTACCACTTCCATGATATCCACCTCGCCGCTAGAGGCCCAGTTGCCATAGGGCGAATCGGTAGGCAACATCCAGACAGCAGACCACAGGCCTTGACCCTCTGCCGCTTTGGCGCGCACTTCTACACGACCGTATTTAAAATCAAACTTTTCTGCGGTGCGCAAACGAGCCGAGGTATATGGAAAACCTGCTTGCACCTCTTCAGCTTTTGCTGTGATGGTGAGCATTCCATCCGCCACTGTTGCGTTCTCGGATTGGTACCACTGCAGCTCATTGTTGCCCCAGCGATCTAGACCGTACTCGCTGCCGTCACCGGCTTGTGCTTCCCAGATTGTAGAATCGAGAGATGCGCCATCGAAATCCTCAGCCCAAACAAGCGTCCACTCGTTTTCGGGTTCCGGATAAAAAGCTTCGGTAACCGGTGATTTAGCGCTATCGCCGCCACCGCCACCACAGGCACTTAACACCGCTAGAGCAGCTGCCATACCTAGGTATCGTTGCGTCCTTCTAATTGGATCAGACATGTATAACCCCGTTTATTTTACGTTTATGCATTTAGGCAGCGTTGTTATCCCACAAACAACTCGGCAATTTAAGTGGTACGCGATATGGGGGATTTAAGATGAGATAAAAGGGAAATCACCCTTTGGCTGGCTGACTAGCTCGTAGAGACTAACCAGTGCCGATACTTTACATGCAAATCTGCGCGCTACCGAAGAGAACCTCAATAAAAGCACGTATTAGGCTTGCCACGAAATCGGCAAGCCCGAGCAGGAAACTTAGGAGGCGTTGTCGTCGAGAACTTTAATTGCAGCGAGATTGCTTAACGCAAACACCACTTCCGGCAGAATGAAAGTCACCGCAAGCGATGCATCGTG
>NZ_CBFHWH010000104.1:1351-6506 GCF_965659035.1 Aequoribacter sp.
AACAGAGCGCTAGGGGCGTGCTTTGGGAACCGGCAAACTTAAGACCCTTTATTCCCAAGGACTTTAACGGCAATCAGGTTGATAACGGCAAACACAGCCAATAAAGTCGTCGCGCGCAACCAGCGGATGTCACCTTTTAATAAGCCCATCAGCATAAGCACTGTGGCTGGGCCGCTGCGCAAACGCGGTCACGATACTCTAGCAACTCACGCTCCTATTGAGAGCGGAGCCACGACCTAGCCCTCTAGGGCAGTTGTGCCCAACCGCTTTTGAGGTATAGTCCATCGAAAGCCTGCTTTTGCGTCAACGTCCGCCACTGGAGCCAACCCTTTGAGCCTTGACCCTCGCACCATTTTACTCTGCGGAGCTCTGCTGTACCTTTGCCTTCCCGTGACGAGTTATTTTGCGCTGCGCCAGGCAAAAGACACCAAAACCACCGTATCACTCTGGTCGGCAGCCGGATTTATTGCTGGAGTTGGAATGATACTGACTTCGTATCGTAGCGATTTACCCGTATTGCTATCCAGAGAACTGGCAAACACCCTGATTTTTATCGCCATTACTATGGGCGGATTAATTCTGAGACATCAATACCGCCCCGGCTTGGATTTCAAAAAGACCTCTGCCTTGATCCTTACCGTCATCGCCATCACGCTCTTGCTCAATGTGGCAGAACTGGAACTCTGGCGAGTTTTATGGGTTCGCCTAGTCTTAGCCATCGCGAGTTTTTTCCTCGCCAAAGAAGCCTGGCAGTGCGCCCGTTATGAAACCGCTCCAACACTTCGAATGGTCGCAGCAACCCACGCATTGCTCGGCATCACCTTCGCCTACCAATTTTGGGTCTCTATTGCCGAGGGTAGCTTTGCGCCTATTGATAACAACCCGGCAGCAATAGCAACAGCGATCACGGGAATAGCAACCTCTATTGCAAACCATATGGGCTTCAGCGGCTTTATTTTCTCAAACGTAACGCGAGTGAGGTTGGCGCTCAACCAAAAGTCGACGACGCTCAGCCTGCAAGAGGATGTTTTAAAAAGGCTTGTCCAGCAGGATGACTTAAGCGCGCTTGCACTGACTTCCGCCAAAATAAGCCACGATTTAGCACAACCTCTAATGTCTATTTCGACCCATCTAGGTCTCATCCAACGAGCTTGGTCGCGCGGTGAGGTCGCGTCGATCGGGAAAACGGACATTGAGCGCGTCCGTCTTGAGACCAGTCGGTTAGATGCATTGCTTGCCCGATACGACCAATCAAAGACGGACGATGTGGCTTCTGAGTCTGTGAACTTAAAACACCTGATCCAGGAAATAAAAACGCAGTTTGAAACCAATTTAAGCGCATCGAGCATACAGCTCCGCATCAACCAAGAAGCCTTAGATGTTTGCATTACGGGCATTCAAGTTGACCTAGAGCGGGCGCTTGCCAATATAATTTCTAACTCGATTTATGCGCTAAGAGCAACCTCTGCCCCCCTCATCACAATTCATGGGAAGCCACAAGGCACGAGCTACGTGCTCACAATAACCGACAACGGAGAAGGGCTTAAGGCCAGTGACGCTGGCCTAGTGGGAACACCCTTTTTCACAACGAAAGCGACTGGCCTCGGTCTTGGGCTATCGATATGCGGAGAGCTAATGAGCCAACAGGGGATTGATTTCCAAGTCTATCCGCAGAGCGAATCGGGATTTGAGGTGTCGTTCGTTTTCCCTCATTACTGGAACGCAGAATGATAGACAATGCAACTCTGTATGCCAGCACTGGGTTCGCTTCGATAGCGCTTTCGGCCAGCTCCTGGTGGGCGCTACGCAATAATCATATAGAAGGCTTGTCGATCTGGTGCTGGTCCTCGTGCCTATTTGGCTTGAGCCTCATGCTCTTTGGCGTATCCACAGAGCATATTGTGCAATCGTCCGCTAGCGGAATGTATTTTCAAATGCTCATCAGTTCTTTGATCTTACAGGGAATCGCGCTGACACCGAAATCAATGAACATTAAAAGAGCAGCGGGGCAAGCGCTCTTCATTCTTTGTCTGCTGGGCATACTCATCGCTCTTGTCCTCAGCTCCCTTAACAAAGTCTATGAGGCTTTCATCAGCCGGATCATGTTGGGCGTCACTTTAGGTGCCATTGCACTGCTGGCATGGTTTAAAAGCCGAGATCAAGGGTATTCCAAAGCACGTTTCATCGCAGTCGCTTATGGATTATTAGCTGTGTTGTGTCTTGCCTTGATGACGCGATGGATGTTTATAGGCGCCCCGCCCCAAAATTATCAAGGAGGCGGAAATACAGCGTTCGCCTTTGCCAGTATACTGGGAATGGTGGCAATCCATTTTAACTTTTTAGCGATGCACCTTGAGCATGCCTTGGGCCAAACGCTCACACTCCAAGAAAGTATTCTTGCTCGAAATATGGCTCTCAAACTTCAAGACGATATAGCGAAGAAAAATAGAACGCTCATCACGCTGTCGCTCGCTGAGACAACGCAAAGTAAGCTAAAGCGCCCAATTCAATCGATTCGGAATTTAACCTACCTTTTTACCTATGACCAAAATGGGCTGGCTCGAACCGATCAAAATGAGACCACGCTCGAGATACTCGTTGATCTAGCTCGCGAGGCAAACAGCACCCTTAAAAAAGTCAGAGCACTGATAAAGTCATCGCCAAACCAGACTGAGTCTGTTGAGTTCAATACGTTTTTGAACGATTGCGTAGACCTGGTATCGATGGCACCTCAGCACACATCCAGCGCAATTGAGTTTAAAGGACTCGAAAGACCCATCGTTCAAAAGGTTGACACAAATCGCTGGCGCCAACTCGTTTGGAACGTCTTCGAATGTATTGGAGCCGGTCAGTCGCCCTCCGGTGTCAAACGTGCAGAAGCCCGTCTGGAGTCGACTGCAACGGGGCTTAAGCTAACGGTGGCAACTAACGTAGCGTATGATTGCAGTTTCGAAGCTGTGGACACGACCTGGATATTGAGCAAAGAGGGCTCGGTGGCCATAAACTACCCTCTGCTGACGGCCTTCGTAGTCTGCAAAGACCTGGGGTGTATTCTCAAATACGGTGCCTCCGCTGAAAATACACTTAGCATCAGTATCTCAATACCCAGAGCAGCATTAATAACATAGAGCGCTATTTTGATAATGAAGACGATACGCCAAGTCAACCACGAACGTAACTGCGAAAACGGGCAGGTTATTGTAGTTGAAGACGATCCGGCCATACGATCGGGACTGGAGCAACTCTTCGAATCGGAGTCCTATTCGGTCACTGCATTTGCATCGGTAAACGCGTTTTTAGTTGATCAAACTCTTATCGCCGCGGCTCAGCAATTTCCAACCGTCTTGATCTGCGATGTGATGTTCCCTGAGGGCTCGTCTTTGGACACGCTAAGCGGTAGACACCTGGATTTCCCAGTTGTGTTCATGAGCGGTGCGTCCAGCGAGCGAGAGGTAGTAGAGGCCTACAAGCAAGGGGCTTTCGGGTTTTTATTAAAACCCATGGAAATCGACGAGTTACTTGCAGAGGCTGCTCGTGCCTTGGCAGCACATCATCGGCATCTCGAGCAACGTACACTCCGGCAAGTCGCTCTCGAAAAACTGGCTCGCCTAACATTAAGAGAGCGAGAGGTCGTCGATCTCATCTGTCTAGGCTTAAGCAACTCACAAATAGGCGATCATCTCAACATTGCACTGCGCACGGTCAAACTCCACAAGCAACACGCCATTGAGAAGCTCGACAAGCCCAATCTACCTGACTTAATAAAACTGCTTGCACTATCCCAGCAGCTAACAGAACTACCGAATGCGACCGCCATCAGCGTTTTCGCTAGCTCGATCTAAAACCTTAATGGCATAGAATGCAATCAAAGCAATGACGACTTCCGTCAAAATAAATTGCGTTGCAAACGCGGCGTCATGCAATAGCCACGCGATGATGCGCCCTGATGCGGCGAGGACAACCAAGGCCAAGGGCGCATAAAGCCACTGAGACTCGCGCCGGACCACAGAGATGAACATAAATAGAGAGCCGGTCAGGAAGAGACTGGAAATATCTCCGACCTCTGTACTTAAGCCTACTCCACTTGATAGTGTCATTCCAAACTCAGACGCTGCGCCGGCCGGATCAAGCCACCATCGCAAACCCAACAACAAAAATACAAAAGCGACTAATACCAAAAACCCACGTGCCACATTAACCATTAAATTCGTCCTTTTTTATTGTCAGACTCAAATTGTAAAGTGATTACACACCACTTAAACCCAGCGCTCTTCGTTGTCTACAAACCGGATCCCACGCGTTAACCTCGCACTTAAAATCGCATCCATGCCAGCCTCGCGGAACATATCAACTACCTGCGCCTTCTCCTCTGACTCTAGGGTATCGTAAAAATACTGCAACTTCTGAAGTAAGTAAAAGCGATATGGCGCTGAGACCCCCTCAATCGTTTGCCCCCGCAACTCAAATCGCGCAGGTGCCAACATGCGCTCGGCGGGCGCGCCCGGCTCAGGTACATTGTTGGCCAACCAATCGTTTATGACCTCGGCCTGCGCCAATGTCTCAGGCACAAAGTCTTCGGAAATGACCTTTAATACGCTGAGGAGAGTGTCAGGAATATCATCATCGGCAAGCCAGTCGTCTGTCGCGTAAAAGAATTCGGGCGCATCTTGATCGGGGCGATTCATTCGTTCGACCCAACGATAGACTTTAATGGCCCTATCTTGCATCAATTTAAGCGGATATGGGTCGCGACCGAGGTGGGCGAATAAGGGGGCTATCATGCCATAGTCACCGATGCACGGCTTCCCTCCCAGCAAGTAAGGTAGGGTCGAAAAATGCGCCTGTAGCGCGTCCAGCAAATCACAGTAGTGGGCTTCAACCACGGGCATCGTTGTTTCGTTAACGCCCCACAACTGTGCCACATGCCGCATTCGATCCATCATGCGCTCGCACTTTTCCTCTTTACCGGGTTTATCACGCTGAACATGCATGAAATGTTCGGTCAGAAAATCTAGATTAGTCTCTGGGAAGTTCCAACGGTAATGCATAGCCGCGCGCAGCAACCCTTCGGCACCGATAACATCAAACAGTAAGCTCACAATGTGTTGCTTGGGTGTTGAGGGATGACTCTGGTAACCATTGATTCGCTCGAAAT
>NZ_CBFHWH010000105.1:0-6453 GCF_965659035.1 Aequoribacter sp.
CGGCGCTTTTTTGTCGTGATGGGTCGAGGGGAAAAAGATATTCCAAATGCCGGTATATTTTGCGTAACCAAATAAGCCAAGTGCGATGAGTGCGGCAATAACAAGTAAGCCGACAAGAATGCGTTTTAATATCGCCATGTGGATGATCCCCTCGTGTTATAGGTTTTTATGAAGACTAACCCAAGCCCGCAATCCGGTAAAGTGGTAAGGCCAAAAGTTTTGCGCTATGGTTACGCAGGGCCATGCGATCTTACTGATCGGTTCATTGACACAAGTGCGTGAGCTTGAGAGCATAATCGGTATGACCACTTTACCGGTTTTTCCGGTAGCGATGTTTTTAGGAGAGTACATTGGGTTCGACACAGGCGTCTGTTCGTATAGGGGTTGTTGGGCTGGGCAACATTGCTCAGCAGCATATCCGGAATCTTGTTGAGGGCCATGTTGCGGGTGCTGTACTAACGGCGACTTGTAGCCGCAGTCAGCGCCCCGACGGTCTTGCTGCGAGCGTGGCTCATTATCAAGATTACCGGGAACTTGTCGATTCGGAAAGCTGCGACGCCATTGTTGTTGCCACGCCAACAAACTCCCATCTGGACATCGGGCGGGCTGTGCTTGACGCCAATCTTCATATCATGATGGAAAAGCCGATGGGCTTATCGATACAAGAGGGTGAGAGTTTGCTGTCCCGATGCACACCCAATAGCGTGGCGGCCTTAATGCTCAATCAGCGCGCTGATCCCTTGTTCTTGCGCATGAAAGAGATTATTGAGTCATCCATTCTGGGTGATTTGATTCGTATAAACTGGTGTATGACCAACTGGTTTCGCCCCGAAATTTACTTTCAAGTCAGCGATTGGCGCGCTACCTGGCGAGGTGAGGGCGGCGGTGTATTAGTCAACCAGTGCATACATAACCTCGATATACTGCAGTGGCTTTGCGGTATGCCAAAATCGGTGCGAGCGCACTGCCAGTTCGGTCGTTTTCACGAAGTCGAAGTTGAAGATGATGTGACGGCTTATTTGGAATATGAAAATGGTGCGACCGGGGTATTTGTGGGCTCTACTGGTGAGGCGCCTGGTGTAAATCGCTTCGAGGTCATTGGCGACGCCGGGAGTCTAGTGTTCGACGGGTCGCAACTGAGTCTGGCTCAAAATACGCCTTCGACCGCGATGTTCAATCGCACCACAAAGCAGATGTTTGGGATGCCCGAAACCGTGACTGACGTGCTGGCTATCGATCGCAAGGTCAATCAGCACGCGGTCTTGATGCAAAATTTTGTTAATGCAATTCGTGAAGACGAGCCTCTGATTGCACCTTTGACAGAGGGCCTACGCTCTTTGTCTATTGCTAACGCGATGTTGTTGTCGACATGGCAACAGCGAACGATTGAATTTCCAATCGATGCTGGCGAGTATCAGGCGTATTTGCAAACAAAAATCGACCAGTCCTCGCTACGAGTCAAGGCAGATGTCGAAGCCGAAATCAATATGGACAGCTCGTACCGATAATAAACAGCTACCTGGAGACCGATAATGAGTGCTCAAATCGAAGCGCAACAGCTCGCGGCTTTAGCCGATAAGTCCACATTGGCCAGACTGCCCACCTATTTACGCTTGAGCGGTCCTGGTTGGTTGCAGGGGGCAATGACTCTGGGCGGTGGTAGTGCCATTACCTCACTGACACTGGGCGCGCAATACGGCTACGATTTATTGTGGGTTCAACCCATCGCCATGATTATTGGTTGTGTCATGCTGTTTGCGCTGTCGCATCAAACCTTGAGCACGGGCGTCAAGCCCTATCGGGCAATGAAACAGCATGTCAGTGGCACATTGGCCTTCTTGTGGGCCTTTGCTGCTATTGCTTCCTCGGTAATTTGGGGCTTTTCACATTACCCGCTAAGCGCCGGAATGATCGAAGAAGTGGTCTCGGTCGCAAGCGGTGTTGAGTTGTCTGGGGCGAGCGGTGCTGCGCGCGAGCTCTGGTTATTTGGTTTTGCCATTCTTGTGTGGTGTGTGTGCGCCTACACGGCATGGAATTACGGTCGCGGTGGTCGTCCCGTTAAAGTATTCGAAACAGCGATCAAATGGCTCAGTACGGGCATTGTTTTGGCGTTCTTGTGGGTCGTTGTGTACGCCTCCTTACAAGGCAAGGTGGATTGGGCTGCCGTGTTAAGAGGGTTTATACCGGGACGCATTCCCACTGATCTGGCAGGCGTCACAACCGTTATGGCCGCCTTGGGTACGGCTGTCGGCATTAACATGACCTTTATTTACGGCTACACCCTGCTCGAGAGAGGATGGGGGCGTGAGCACCGAGAGTTGGCGCGTTATGACATTGTAATGGGATTGGTTATTCCCTACATCTTGGTCACCACGCTTATCGCCATTGCTGCCGCTGGCGCACTGCACGGCAGTGGCCTGGATATTCAGGGTAAGCTCAGTCCTGCTCAGGCCGCATCGATGTTTACCGAGGCCGGGATAAGCCCAGTGACTGGACGCTTGATCTTTGCGATCGGTATTTTAGGTATGGCCGTGGGCTCATTGGTCATGCATATGCTGTGCTGCGGCGCCGTCGCTGGCGAGTTGTTCAATTTAGAGCCGCATTCTCGTGCCTACCGGTGGTGGTCGTTACTGCCTACACCCGCTGTGTTGGGCGTGTTTTTATGGTCGACGATGGGTGCCTATGTGATTTTACCAACCTCCGCTATCAGCGGGTTTTTGCTGCCTATCGCGTATTTGGGCTGGTTACTTTTGAATAATCGCCGAGATTATATGGGGGCCGACCGCCCTGACGGTGGCCGTGCCGCAATCTTCAACGCCGCGATGCTGGTCTGTATTTTTACGGTGCTATCCAGCGTTGTCTTTAGCACTATGGTGGCCTTAGGTTGGATGTAAGCTTGTTATGACGAACATTAAAGATGGCGCCAATTATGCGCCGACGGGTGCTGCAAAACGGGTGGTTGCAGAGGGCGAATTTGGCATTGCCGCAGCGTTTCTTGATCACGGACATATTTATGGTCAAGTGAATGGTTTACGTGATGCCGGCGCAACCTTGCGCTATGTTTACGATCCGGACCCAGACCGACTCGCTGCATTCTCTGAGCGCTATCCAGAAGTCAAAGCGGTGGACAGCTTCGAGGCTATTTTACAGGCACAAGACATCCACTTAGTTTGCGCTGCCGCGATACCCAGCGAACGGGCGGACATTGGAATCGAAGTGCTTAGAGCGGGCAAACATTACTTTACCGACAAAGCCCCGTTCACAACTCTTGAACAGCTTGTGCGTGCTAAGCAATGTGTCGCTGATACGGGCTTAAGGTATTGGGTTTACTACGCCGAGCGCATCCACAACGATGCCGCATGGCGTGCCGGTGAGCTTGTCGGTTCGGGCGCCATCGGCAGAGTGCTGCAGGTACTTAATATTGCACCCCATCGTTTGAATCCGGGCAGTCGACCCGAGTGGTTTTTTGAGAAGAGCCGCTATGGCGGAATTCTGACCGATATTGGCTCACATCAGGTCGAACAGTTTTTAACTTACGCAAATGCAACAGATGCGCAGGTGAATTTTGCTCGGGTCGAGAACTTCAACAATCCAGGCTATCCCGAGCTTGAAGATTTCGGCGAGTTTTCAATGACCGCCGATAATGGCGCCTCGTTCTACAGCCGAGTTGATTGGTATACGCCCGACGGTCTCAGAACTTGGGGTGATGGCAGAACCTTTATTCTGGGCACAGAGGGCAGTATCGAGCTGCGTAAGTATATTGATATTACCGGCGCTGCCCCGAGTTCTACTCTTCTGTTGGTAGACGCCGCGGGTGAACGCCGAGAGGAGTGTTTAGGGCAGACTGGTTTTCCATTTTTTGGCCAGCTGATTCTCGATTGCGTTAACAGAACCGAGTTGGCGATGACCCAAAACCATATTTTCAAAGCAGCAGAACTCAGTTTGCGAGCTCAGCAAGTCGCAGAACAATCAGCATCAAAATTAGGAGATTAAATGCAGCGGTATCTGGGTATTGTGATTAGCTTAGTTTGTACTCTGCCGGCCCAGTCGGCAATGGCCGATCAAGCTTCGCAGGGTCAACCTTTAGAAACGATAGTTGTGACTGAAAATTACGCCCCCTCCAGTATTTCCGCCACAGCCGCGTCGGTCACTGTGTTGGATTCTGACGCCCTGAGCGAACTCAACAAGGCGCAAGTATCCGATGCGTTGCGAACGCTGCCCGGCGTGTTAATTGAAGAGCAAGGCGGCGCTGGAGGTCTGGTTGCTTTGTCCATTCGTGGTGGCGAGGGCAACTTCACAAAAATTTTGTTGAACGGTGTTGCCTTGAATGACCCCACGAATGTTCGAGGTGGGAGTTATGATATGAACTTGCTGAACGATCTTGAGGTGAACCGTATCGAGGTCGTCAAAGGACCGCAGTCGGTAATACACGGCTCGGATGCCCTGGCCGGTGTGATCCACTTGGTGACACCGACACCTGGCGCTGCTCTACGTCCTAAAGTCCGCTTTGAGGGTGGTCAAGATGGCTACTACAACTTGAAACTCTCCACTGGAGCAGATTTGGGTCCGGTGGGCGTCTTTGTGAACGCCGGTACACGAGACAGCGGCGAGTGGGTGGCTGGTAGCGAACGTCAGGTTGATTTTATCAATGCGATGGCTGCGTGGTCGATTGGTGAAAGCGATGATTTTACAGCGCAGCTTCATTGGCTTGACGGTGACCGAACGAGTTACCCTGAGCAAAGTGGTGGGCCAAGGTTGAGTGTGAGTTCAGCTTTAGAACGGAGCAATTATACAAGCGAGTTAGCGGCTTTGGGATGGGTGCGTGATTGGAGTGAAACTTTTCGTACTGATATAAAGCTCAATACGCTTCGCTATCAAGAGCAAACAGATTCTCCGGGCATTGTTCCTTACACCTCGGTGCCCGCTAATGGCACGGATGCCGTGTTTAAGCAACAGTCGGTCTCTTGGGTCAACACGGCCGAGCTTGGCAATGATCATAGCTTAAGCTTTGGCGCCGATTACCGTGACGAGAGCGGTGACAGCAAAGGCTATTTGGATTTTGGATTTTTAATTCCCACTGATTATCGGTTGTCGCGCGAAACGACGGGCGTTTTCCTCCAGTGGCGAGCTCGTCTTGCTGATGATGTCGACCTTAACTTGAGCACCCGGTATGACGATACTGATCAAGGACAACATCAGCACACCTCTCGGCTTGGCCTTAAGTATGAGCTGACGCCTGCATTGGCACTGCGAGCCAACTGGGGGCAGGGCTTTAAGTTACCTAGCTTCTTTGCTTTGGGACACGCACTGGTGGGCAACCCAGATTTGCTACCAGAGGAAGCCAAAGGCTTTGATCTGGGCGCTGAGTGGCAACTATCGGGCTCAAGCGTCCTTGGGGTGTCGTGGTTTGAAAATCGCTACACGAATCTGATCGATTTTGATCCACAGGCTTTTACCAATGTGAATCGTGACCGCGTCGACGCTCAGGGTTTCGAAGTGTGGGGTCAATGGCAGGGTGGCGAGAATCTCTCCCTGGATTTTGCACTGACAAAAACAGACATCGAGGTCGTAGGTAGTGCTCGAGAACTGGAAGGTCGCCCCGATTGGCAGGCGACGATTGGCGCGCTGTGGGTTCTAAATTCTGATCTTACTGCCCGTTTAGACTATCGTTGGGTGGGTGAGGTGTTTAGCTCCTCGTTGCACACAGGTCAATCCTTTACCCAAACGCTGGACGATCAGCGCCAGCTTGACTGGCGTTTAGCGTGGGCGGCCACCGCTAACCTCAGTATGAATCTAGCAATCGATAACGTGCTGGATGACAATTTTGAAACGTCCGTTGGGTTCCCAAATGCAGGCAGGACACTGCGTTTAGGGATTCAGTGGAAGGCTGATTAAAGGGTGCTAATAATGCAAATAAATAACACTATGAAAAAGCGTATCGCTATATTCGCTGCATTTCTTTTTGTGGTTGCTTGCTCATCTGGCGAGGCGCCACCGGCTAACAGTGACCAGCAGGGGTCAGAGGTGGAATCTACACTTGATTACACCCAGCTCGACACTGAGCCAGCCCCCATTTTAAACCCGCAAGAAGCCCTAGAGGCCTTCCGAATCGCGCCGGGGTTTAACATTGAACTGGTCGCATCCGAGCCATTGGTAGAAGACCCTGTTGCAATGGCCTGGGATGAGTACAGCCGCCTTTACGTCGTTGAAATGCGCGGTTACATGCCCGATATTTTTGGTAACGGTAAAAATGACCCCGTAGGGCAGATCGTGCGTTTGAGCGACACCGATGGCGATGGCGTCATGGATGAGTCAGAGGTCTTTATGGACAAGCTGATTAATCCTCGTGCGGTGGCGGTTGTTAACGATGGGGTTTTAGTGGGCGTACCCCCCGATTTATGGTTGTGCCGATTGCCTGAGCCCGACGCCGTATGTGACCAACCGGAACGCATT
>NZ_CBFHWH010000106.1:0-6310 GCF_965659035.1 Aequoribacter sp.
GACAGAAGAGAAATAACCCAAGTCTGAAGGTTAAAAGTTTAAAGGGGGCTCAGTCTGACTTAGCCCCCTTTTTAACGGCTGATTATCTAGCCCGCGATCGACACGAGATAGCGCCTATTTAGCAGAGAAAAACCTGCCCTGTAAATAAGCACCAACAAACATACCGCCCAATGCATACAAGACCGGCCAGTTACCAGCGCCAACGCTCGCGATGGCCGGCCCTGGGCAAACACCTGACAAGCCCCAGCCAACGCCAAACACCAAAGCACCCAAGAGTGTGCGTGAGCGTGCATTTGCAGGACGCGAACTAAACTTCGCCGCGAACAGCGGTGCTTTGCGAATTTTAGGGATCAACTGGTAGACCACAAAGGTTAGACCCGTGGCGCAGCCGAGCACCAACAGCAAACCAAAGTCATTAAAGTTTAAAAAGCTCAGTACAACTTCTGGTTGAATCATCGTGGCGTAGGTCAAGCCCAAACCGAACAAACCGCCCGCAATAAAGACTTGAAGTAAGGCCATAGGTCTCATGCTACACCTCCAAACATCGTGACAAGATGCGCGACCACAATCGCTGTGGATAAAAAGACGAGCACAGCCAGGATCGAGTCAAGATCTAGTAAAGCCATACCGCAAATACCGTGGCCTGAGGTACAACCGCTACTTAAGCGCACCCCAAAACCAGTGATTAATCCACCGATCGCCAGCTGCCAGGGCGCCACTTCGGTGACGTTCATGGGCAAACCGAACAGCTGAACGCCAATAAACGCGCCGGCAATTAAGCCCAAAGAATAGACGTTGCGCCATGTGCGCGAGGATACGTTGCTGTCCGTAGCAAAGCGTTTGTCTTTGGTCAGATAAGTCCAGACCGTTGTCAAGAACGAACTGGCGCCTCCCATTAAACCTGTGCTGACAAACAGCCAGCTGACACCGGCACCAATCAATAAACCGCCGATAGCATAGTGCGCCATGCCCATCGGGAATAGTTCTGCCCAATCCATAAGGTCCTCCTCGAAAAAGAACGCAAGTGTACACAAAAGTTAAACGCTTAGCAGATTATTGACTTTGTGTCTTATTACGCACTCGGGCTACACTTGTCTGCCAAAGCCAAATCGCGAGCCAGACATGCAAAAAGTTATCGAGATACGATCGTTCATCGCAGCGCTAATTGCCGTGAGTATCGCTTTCACCTATCTCATGCTGCCGTTTTTTAGCGTCATTCTGTGGGCATGTATCATCGCGCTGCTCTTCCACCCCTTGCATACAAAAATCCTGCAACGGTCTCCGCGACGCGAAAACACAGCGGCTCTTCTTACCTTGCTCGCATGCATCGTAATCGCCGTTACGCCCACTTTATTCTTGACTAGCGCGTTCATAAAACAAGGCACCGCCATTTATCAACAGCTGGAATCTGGGCAAATCGAACCAAGCTTATGGATTGATCAAGTTCGCACCGCTTTTCCAATAATAGACAACGTATTGGCAACGCTCGGTTTGGATATTGGCAAACTCAAGCAACAACTCGGATCCCTCTCGGTCGATGCAGGCAAAGCGATGGCCAGCAATGCCCTCGCAATCGGGCAAAACACTCTAGCGTGGTTTGTCAGCCTTGGGCTCATGCTGTACCTAGCGTTTTTTATGCTGCGCGATGGCGCCAGCCTGATACCTGTTCTTATTCGCGCCCTACCTTTAGGCGACGAGCGCGAACGCCTGCTCATGCAAAAGTTCGCCGAGGTGACGCGCGCAACGATAAAAGGTAGCCTCGTCGTCGCCATGGTTCAGGGTGCCTTGGGCGGATTGATCTTTTGGTTCTTAGATCTGCCGGGGCCCGTGTTGTGGGGTGTCGTGATGACGGTACTATCCTTGATCCCAGTGGTCGGCGCCGGCCTGATTTGGTTACCGGTTGGACTGTACCTGCTAGCCACAGGGAACACCTCTGACGGAATCATCTTGATCGCTTTTGGCGCCGTTGTGATTGGGCTAGTCGACAATATCCTACGGCCCATTTTGGTGGGGCGCGACACCAAATTACCCGATTATTTAGTCTTATTATCCACTTTGGGCGGATTCACAATGTTCGGCATGACAGGCTTCGTGCTTGGTCCGTTGATTGCCGTACTGTTCATCACCTTTTGGGAAATTTTTAGTCGCGAGTTCAATGTCATGATCGAGGATACTTACGACGAGGACGAAACGGCAAACCTCGGCTCCGACAATCCCGACTCATAACGAGGTTAATGTCGAACGGCATAGCAAAAACGGGCCATTGGCCCGTTTTCTCGTTGTCGCGTTTCAATCTATCGGTCAGAAGAAACCTAAGGGGTTGATGTCGTAGCTGATCAATAAGTTTTTAGTTTGCTGATAGTGGCCAATTGCCGCCTTGTGGGTCTCACGTCCAACACCCGATTTCTTGTAACCTCCGAAGGCAGCGTGTGCGGGATAGGCGTGATAGCAGTTCATCCAAACCCGACCCGCTTGAATGGCACGGCCCATTCTAAAGGCTCGATTGGTATCACGAGTCCACACGCCTGCGCCTAAGCCATACTCGGTATCATTGGCTATGGCCAAAGCTTCTTCTTCGGTTTTAAAGGTAGTAACGCCTACAACTGGACCAAAGATTTCTTCTTGGAAAACACGCATGTCATTGGTACCGCGCATCAATGTAGGCTGGATGTAGAAACCCGATTCAAACCCATGACCTACCTGAGCTGCGTCGCCGCCGGTTAAGAACTCGACCCCCTCATCGCGGCCGATTTGTAAGTAACTCATAATCCGATCGTACTGTTCTTGCGAGGCCTGAGCACCTACTTGGGTTTCAGTATCAAGCGGGTTGCCGCGCTTGATGGTTAGCGTTCGCGCAATGACCTTTTCCATAAACTCATCGTAAATACTCTCTTGAATCAGCGCGCGCGATGGACAGGTACACACTTCACCTTGGTTAAAGAAGGCTAGCACTAATCCTTCTACGCACTTACTAATAAAGTCATCCTCGTGCTGCATAATATCTTCAAAGTAAATGTTGGGCGACTTGCCACCTAACTCTACCGTCGAAGGAATAATATTTTCGGCGGCACATTTTAAAATATGTGAACCTACGGGCGTTGAACCCGTAAACGCGATTTTAGCGATGCGTTTGCTGCTTGCCAGGGCTTGCCCCGCTTCCTCGCCATAACCGTTGACGATGTTCAGCACGCCTGCGGGTAACAAATCGCCGATCAACTCCATCAACACCAAAATCGATGCGGGCGTCTGTTCTGCAGGCTTCATCACCACGCAGTTGCCGGCTGCCAGCGCAGGGCCTAACTTCCACGCTGCCATCAACAGGGGAAAGTTCCACGGAATGATTTGACCAACAACTCCTAGGGGTTCGTTAAAGTGATACGACACTGTGTTGGCATCAATATCCGCGGTGCTGCCTTCATCGGCACGGATACAACCGGCGAAGTAGCGGAAGTGATCGGCCACCAAAGGGACGTCGGCCGCTAGCGTTTCGCGAACGGCTTTACCGTTATCCCAAGTTTCGGCAACCGCGAGCATTTCTAGGTTGGCCTCTACTCGGTCTGCCATTTTTAACAGAATATTCGACCGCTCGGTCACCGATGTTTTACCCCAGGCCTCGCGTGCTGCATGAGCGGCATCCAGAGCTAGGTCAATATCGCGCCGATCGGATCTCGGTACTTGGCAAAACACAGCGCCGTTTACCGGCGAGACGTTATCAAAATACTGGCCACCGACGGGGGCGACCCACTCACCACCAATGTAGTTTTGGTATTGAGATTTAAAGGTAATAAGAGAATCTGGACTTCCAGGATTGGCAAAGATCATAGGGCGCTCCTCAGTGCTTGGATCCTCTGAGACTACGCCCTTACCCAACTAAACCAATTAGACTTTAGTCGATGAACCTACTTCTTTTTCATAGCCGCTTGCAGCAAAGCTCCCATCGTGCCTTGTGCCGCTGGTTGCGCAGCTGCTTTACCGGTTGAAGATTTAGTTTTGGAGCCGTCTCGGCGCTCGGGGCGAGAGGATTTTGGCGCTCCCCGCTCAGAACTGCCAGGCTCATCTGACATTCGCATACTTAAGCCAATACGCTTGCGCCTTTCGTCGACTTCCATCACTTTGACTTTGACCACCTGTCCAGCTTTTACCACGTCTCTTGGGTCTTTTACGAACTTGTCGGCCAAAGCCGAGATGTGCACGAGACCGTCTTGATGCACCCCAACATCCACAAACGCGCCAAAATTGGTCACATTGGTCACTGTACCCTCCAGCACCATGCCCGGTTCAAGGTCACTGACTTTTTCAACACCCTCTTTAAAGCATGCGGTGGTAAATTCCGGACGGGGATCGCGGCCGGGTTTTTCAAGCTCTCGAACAATATCTTGCAGGGTGGGTAAACCAAATTGCTCGGTGACATAGCGCTTTAAATCGATTTTAGAAATCGCAGATTTATTCCCAACCAAATCTGCAACACTTAACTTTAGGTCAGCAGCCATTGTCTCTACGACACTGTAGGCCTCGGGGTGCACTGCTGAGCTGTCTAGAGGATAGGCCCCTCCGTGCACGCGCAAAAAGCCCGCGGCTTGCTCGAAGGTCTTCTCGCCCAAACGCGGTACCGACTTCAAACTCGCACGATCCCTAAAGGCACCGTGTTGATTTCTAAATGCGACGATGTTATCGGCAATGCTTTGGTTTAAACCCGACACGCGTTTTAACAAGAGAGCCGAGGCCGTGTTGAGCTCAACGCCGACACTGTTTACACAGTCTTCGATGACGACATCCAAACTTTTCGCCAATTGGATCTGACTGACATCATGCTGATACTGACCTACACCAATCGATTTAGGGTCAATTTTCACAAGCTCGGCCAAGGGATCCTGCAAGCGCCGCCCAATCGACACCGCGCCTCGTATCGTGACGTCTAGATCGGGCATTTCCGCTGCCGCTTCGGCCGAAGCTGAATACACCGAGGCACCCGCTTCGTTTACCATGACCTTCTGCAAACCCAATTCTGGGTGCAGCTTAATAAGATCACCGGCTAGCTTATCGGTTTCTCTCGATGCCGTACCATTGCCAATGGCAATAAGCTCGGCCGAATACTGCTTAGCCAACTTAGCTAACTGCGCAATAGACGCATCCCACTGATTTTTGGGGGCATGCGGGTAAATTGCGCCGTGATCAACCACCTTACCTGTGTTATCGATCACTGCTACTTTGACACCCGTGCGCAAGCCAGGATCGAGGGCTATGGTGGCCCGCTGACCGGCAGGCGCGGCTAACAACAAATCCTGTAAGTTCGCTGCGAATACTTCAATCGCAGCGGCTTCAGCGCGCTCGCGTAAATCAGCTAATAACTCGGTTTCTAGATGAAACTGCAGCTTAATACGCCAGGTCCAGCGCACTGTTTCCTGCAACCACGCATCTGCTGGCTGACCTTCGTCACGCAGGTCAAAGAATTGCGCTATCATCGATTCGCAAGGGTGTCTCTCGCCCTCTGGTACCTCGATATCGACCTTGATACTAAGAACGCCTTCGCGGCGACCTCGAAACATCGCCAAGGCTCGGTGCGACGGAACTTTTGACCACGCCTCTTTATGTTCGAAGTAATCTCGGAACTTCTCACCTTCGACTTCTTTACCTGACATCACGGTTGCGAGCAAGGTTCCGTTATCGGCCAGATAACCGCGTAGCTTGGCAAGCAAATCCGCTTCCTGCGCAAAGCGTTCCATCAAAATGTATTTAGCGCCATCTAGCACAGCCTTTGAGTCGGCAAAGCCTGCCTCAGCATTAATGTAAGCTTCGGCTTCCGCTGCAGGGTCGAGTAGGCGGTTGGCAAATAATGCGTCAGCCAGCGGCTCAATGCCCGCTTCAATGGCGATCTGCCCTTTCGTGCGTCGCTTAGGCTTGTAGGGTAAATACAAGTCTTCGAGGCGCGTTTTGGTCTCGGCATCTAAGATGTCTTTTTTCAGTGTTTCGGTCAGCTTGCCCTGCTCTTCGATGCTTTTGAGGATCGTATCGCGTCGATCTTCAAGCTCGCGTAAATACACTAAGCGCTCGCTCAACTGGCGCAACTGCGTGTCATCTAAAGAACCCGTCACCTCCTTACGATAACGAGCAATAAAGGGAACGGTGGCGCCCTCGTCCAGCAGTTCAATGGTGGCCGTTACTTGTTTTTCGGCAACGCCGAGTTCGTCAGCAATGCGCCGAGACAATGAGATCATTGGGGATTATTCCTAGTACCGCGTAAAGTCGCTTAGTATCTCACAGCCGCAATCAAGTGGCATCTAGTTCAAGTGCACCAAAATGCAGGATTGGC
>NZ_CBFHWH010000107.1:0-6272 GCF_965659035.1 Aequoribacter sp.
ACCCTATTTCAGTGCGATGGACGTGACTGCGGTCGTTCGGTGCAGTGGGCGAACCGTGTCTTTGACCAGCGCCTGCTGTATGGACAGGACAACGATCAGCGATATTGGGTTGGCGAGTCGACCGCAGGCGACCCAACACTCTATGTGGCATACAGCGCCTATCGAACTGAGGGTCGGCAGTATCTAGTATTGCAACGGTATCTGCTGAGCCCTGTCGCGGAATAGGTCAAAGTCGGGTAGACAAAAGCGCTAAAAATTCTTCTCTCGTTGACTGCTGCGTTTGAAAGCTCCCAAGCATAGCGGAGGTTTTCATGGCACTGTTCTGCTTTTGAACCCCCCGCATCATCATACACATGTGGCGTGCTTCAATAATGACGCCAACGCCCTCGGCGCCCGTAACTTCCGCGATTGTGTTGGCAATTTGGGTGGTAAGTTGCTCTTGGATTTGCAGGCGACGCGCAAATATGTCAACGATTCTTGCAATCTTGGACAAGCCGATCACCTGGCCTTGCGGAATGTACCCGACGTGACATTTGCCAATGAAAGGTAGCAGATGATGCTCGCACAGAGAGTACAACTCAATGTCCTGCACGATCACCATTTCATTGGAATCTGAAGGGAATAGAGCGCCATTAACAACGGTCTCGACGGATTGCTGGTAGCCACGCGTCAAAAACTTAAAAGCCTCTGCGGCACGTTTTGGCGTATCTTTTAGGCCTGGTCTCTCCAGATCCTCGCCAATCTCGTTTATGATGCTCGCAAATTTGTCCTGCACGGTCTCACCCCAACCTTATATGGAGGCGCAATCGTAGCAGGGCATCGTACAAAAACCAAACCGGGGTTACGTTTATATGGGTATTGCGGCGGGGCAGACTGTGTTGGCTTGCATTGAGATGTTGGATCAAAGGTTTCAAGATGCGGATCTATTTTACGGCCACGGCTCTGACAACAGCTGGGATGAGGCGGTATTCCTTGTGCTAGGCGCGTGCAACTTGCCTCTTGAGTCTGGCGATGAAGTCGCGACAGTGTCTTTGACCAGTGCACAAGCCGATCGAGTCAATGATTGGATGAATCAGCGCGTTATCGAGCGCAAGCCCCTGCCTTATATCTCGGGTAAAGCGTGGCTGGGAGGGGCAGAGTTTTTGTGTGACAAGCGCGCTCTTGTCCCACGCTCGCCCTTAGCTGAAGTTATACTCAACGACTTTCAACCATGGTGCAACGATGGTCGAAGCAAAGACGTCCTCGATTTGTGTTGTGGGGGAGGGAGTTTGGGTATTTTGGCGGCCTTGAACCATGCTGAAAACCAAGTCGTGCTGGCAGACATCGATCCTGATGCCCTAACGCTTGCCCAACTCAATGTTGTCAAACATCAACTCGAGTCGCGTGTGCAGTGCGTGCAGTCGGATGTGTTAGCGTCGGTGCCGCAGCGATACTTCGACATAGTGCTATGCAACCCGCCGTACGTGGATAGTGAAGACATGTCTAATCTTCCGGCAGAATACCTGCATGAACCACAAATTGCGCTGGCTTCTGGACAGGATGGCCTAGACTTTACACGTCAACTGCTCGCTCAGCTGCCCAAGTTTCTGCATTCGAATAGTGTCGTGTTTTTGGAATTGGGAAACAGCTGGGAACAGTTCGAGGAATTGTTCCCACAAACTGGAATCACCTGGCTAGAGTTCGAGCGTGGTGGGTGGGGTGTATGCGTACTGACCAAGTCAGAAGTTGAAGAACTTGCACTCGCCCTGACGTAGTTAGGTATAATATGGCCTTTCGCCTAATTTGAGCCGCTTATGTCTGGAAATACCATCGGAAAACTCTTTACTGTCACGACCTTTGGCGAAAGCCATGGTCCCGCCATTGGGTGCGTGGTTGATGGCTGTCCTCCCGGATTATCTATCACTTCAACTGACTTGCAGCGCGACTTGGATCGACGAAAGCCTGGCACCTCTCGCTATACCACTCAACGTAAAGAAGACGACGAAGTCGAAATACTGTCTGGTGTGTTTGAGGGAAAAACCACTGGCACCTCCATCGGATTATTGATACGCAATAAAGACCAGAAGTCCAAAGACTACTCCAAAATAGCGAACACCTTTAGACCCGCACACGCAGACTACACCTATCAGCAGAAGTTCGGTATTCGCGATTATCGCGGTGGTGGTCGCTCATCAGCGCGAGAAACGGCGATGCGGGTCGCTGCGGGAGGAATCGCCAAAAAATACCTGCAAGAGGTGTTTGGCGTCAGTATACAGGGATACCTGGCGCAACTTGGGCCCATTAAAGCAGAACAGGTTCAGTGGGACACCATCGAGACCAACCCATTTTTTTGTCCAGACCCCAGTAAAATTGACGCACTAGAGCAGTACATGCAAAAACTGAACAAGCAGGGCGATTCTATCGGTGCTCGAATCAATGTGGTTGCTCGTGGCCTCCCTCCGGGTTGGGGGGAGCCAGTCTTCGACCGTCTAGACGCGGATATCGCGCATGCAATGATGGGTATCAACGCAGTAAAGGGTGTTGAAATTGGAGATGGTTTTGCGGTGGTAGAGCAACTGGGAACCGAGCATCGTGATGAGCTCACGCCGGCAGGATTTAAATCGAATCACGCGGGCGGTGTGCTTGGAGGGATATCATCTGGGCAAGATTTAGTTGTAAGCATGGCCTTGAAACCGACGTCGAGTATCAGAATCCCGGGAGAGTCCATCGATGTCGAGGGCCAACCGACAGAACTGATTACTACGGGTCGACATGATCCCTGCGTGGGGATCCGCGCGACACCTATTGCCGAGGCTATGTTGGCTATTGTGCTGATAGATCATGCTCTTCGTCACCGTGGCCAGAATGCGGATGTGAGTTCCCCAACCCCCGTAATTACTCGCTAAAATGACGCGTGCGGTGACACTTCCACACGCGCGCTTATCAGGTTTTTACCTATTCTATTTCGCGATTCTTGGTATTTTGTTGCCTTTTTGGCCGCTCTACCTGTCCAGTATTGGGCTCAACATTGCTGAAATCGGCACCTTGATGGCGGTTCTTATGATGACCCGCATTGTATCCCCAATGTTATGGGGGCACATCGGTGACCGTATATCGCGTCGAATGCGCGTCGTTCAGTGGGGTAGCTTCGCCGCTGCTGTCTGCTTTACTGGTGTATTCTTGAGGACCGATTACTATTGGTTACTCTGGATCGTTGCCGGTTACAGTTTTTTTTGGAATGCCGTTTTACCTCAATTTGAGGTTGTTACCTTGCGGTATTTGGGAGATCAACATCACCGATACAGCCAAATTCGCGCATGGGGCTCGGCTGGCTTTATCGGCGCAGCAATCGGTTTGGGCTGGTATTTTGACATGGCCTCAATACGTCATGTCCCTATTATGCTGCTCGTTTGCTTTGTGGCACTCTGGGTGTTAGCGCTGAGCATACCTGGGGCGGAAAAACCGATCCAACACAATAATCCAGCCCCCCCAATATCGCTCTTATTGAATAAAAACGTCATTGGTTTTATCGTGGCGGGCCTACTGATGCAGCTCGCTCATGGCCCTTACTACACCTATTTTTCGTTATTTGTAGAAGAAGCGGGCTACAGCAAGCAATCCACTGGTTTTTATTGGGCTCTCGGCGCGATCAGTGAGACCCTGCTGTTTCTTGTGATGCATAAGATCCTCCCGAAAACAGGTACTTATCGCTTGTTTCAGTTCGCCTTACTGTGCTCGGTTGCTCGCTGGATACTGTTGGATTATTGGGTAAGCAATGCTGCCGCTCTATTCTTTATTCAGATCATGCACGCGGGAACGTTCGGGGCCTTTCACGCCGCCAGTATCGACTTTCTGCGCCGCTATGTACCCGAGGGGCTTTCTGGGCAGGGGCAGGCACTGTATAGCATGTGCTGCTACGGTGTTGGCGGCGCGCTGGGCAGCTTGTTAAGCGCCTGGCTGTGGCCGATTAGTCCAACTTATGCCTTCGCGATGGCGAGCGGGGTAAGCTTGCTCGCCGTTTTTATTGCCTATATGACGATGAATAAATCATGACCAAGAGATCAAAACGTGCTCGAAGGGCATTTAAAACCTTCTTCCTCGGCTTGTTTGCAACGATAGCTCTGTTGTGGGGCGCCAATCACTTAATTGGCGTCGAATGGGGCGCATTGCTTCGATGGTTGGGTATCAGCGTATTGGCGCTGTCTTTGGTCATTTTGTCCGCCGGTGTATCGGTGGCAGCGTATCAAAAGTTTTTGAAGCGTCGTAGCTAATGTACGTTAGTCTTCACAATAGTCGATATCGATATCGACGGTCATATCTTCGGCTATCAAATCCAGTGCTGTTTCAAGTTCAAGGCGGTCTTGCTCGGGCGAAAAGCTGATAGCGATACTGGCCTGAAAAAGCGGTTCGTTTGTCATTGGTGCGGGAACAATGTCTGAGTTTAGTTTAAGCACATTGATGTCACGACGCGAGAATGCCTGGGAGATTTCCCGCACGATGCCTGGACGATCAGGTCCGATCACCGAGAGTGATGCTTTAGTAGATGGCACGCCTGAGCTTTCGGCGGGGCTTACCCTCACACTGAGGCCCGTATTTGACAAAGCTTTTAGCTGTTCAGCAAGGGCGTCGGCCTGTTCAGTTGGCAGACTAATCAGAACAATACCTGCAAATTTTCCCGCGAGATGTGTCAACTGACTGGTTTGCCAATTGCCGCCATTCGCCGCCACGCTGCTCGCAATGGCATCCACCAAGCCGGGTTTATCGTCGCCAATAATGCTCAGAATAAAAGGTTTCGTCATGCTGCTTATCCACATGCTGTGATAAAGCCGTTATAGTAGGTCTATTGAGATAAATGTGCAAAAGCTAAGGAGCGGTCAATGCAACTGTTGAAAAGTGGTAGGTGCTCAATGTTCTTGTTTGTGGCGCTGTTCGTTATGACAATCGGCGCCTCTGTTCAGGCTTCAGATCCGTGGAGCGCGGCCTTGCAGGGCGAGCATCGTAGTGAAGCAGCCAAAGCGCGCGATGTTCACCGCCACCCGCGTGAAACCCTCGATTTTTTTGGCGTGACTCCCTCGAGCACTGTGCTTGAGATGTACCCCGGTGGTGGATGGTATACAGACGTGCTCGCACCCTTGCTTGCTGATAACGGCACGCTGTATGCAGCGCACATGGGTGTTAACGAATCCAATTATGCGCGACGAGCCTTGGGCGGGTTTCTATCTAAGCTTGGTGCAAACGGCGACCTTTATCGAGCGGTGACAGTCACTGCTTTCAATCCACCTGGAGACGTTTTGGTGGCTCCACCAGAGAGCGTGGATGTGGCCTTAGCCATTCGCAACGTGCATTCGTGGATGCGTTTGGCGACCTTGGAAACTGCTTTGACTGCTGTTTATGACGCCTTGAAGCCCGGTGGCGTTTTCGGCGTAGTACAACATCGAGGCACGCCGGGGATGAGCGAGCAAGAAATGAAAGATACGGGTTATGTCGATCCAGAATATTTGATCGGGCTGGCAGAACTCATTGGTTTTGAGTTAGAAGCCGAGTCACAAATCAACGCTAACCCCAAAGATACGAAAGACTACGAGACCGGTGTTTGGACTCTGCCACCTTCCTATCGTTTGGGTGATCAAGACCGAGCCAAATACGAAGCAATAGGTGAAAGCGACCGTATGACCTTAAAGTTCGTTAAACCCTTGGACTAGTCCTCGTGCAGATCGACGCGAGGGGGCTGTGGTGCCCTGAGCCTATTATGTTGCTTCATAGAGCCGTAGGCGACTTGGACGCAGGCCAAGAGATTAGCCTATTAACCACCGATCCGGCAGCCCTTCGTGACGTGCCAAAGTTTTGTCGGTTTTTAGGTTTTAATCTGGCGTCTCAGGTGGAGCGAGGCGACCACATGGAATTTGTTATTCGGATCGATGGTTGATGATAGCCGCAGACATTGAGACCGTATTCAATACGGGAGTGGGGCAGTGCCATAATACTGTGCTTAGGGGCGGGGCCAGCGAACCCTTCTATCAGGCGCCCACAGCAAGAGACTCTCTGGCCACGATTTGGTACCGAGCTGACTACCTACGCAGTGCCTTGCACGAATTAGCGCATTGGTGTGTGGCAGGTTCGGCTCGCAGGCAACAAGATGATTATGGGTATTGGTATGCGCCCGACGGCCGTTCGCCAGAGCAACAGCGAGCATTTTTTCAGGTGGAAGCCCGCCCTCAAGCAATCGAGCGTTTGTTTTGCGTGGCAGTGGCGATTCCCTTCGCGGTCAGCGTTGATAATCTCAACGGAGTCTG
>NZ_CBFHWH010000108.1:0-5947 GCF_965659035.1 Aequoribacter sp.
GCTGTCTCAAACGCTTGTAGGCTAAATACGAGGCAGGGCTGCCAAAATCGAAGTAAAAATCCAAGTCCATACGTAATCCTTAAAGGGGCTGGGCGTTGTCATTATTGGTGAGGATAGAGCCACTTCGAGCGAGCTCATATGTATTATATACGCCTGTTTTACCAGGACTCTGACCAAGGCCGAATATCGAGCTCAAAGGTCCATGCATCTCGTGGCTGCTTGTGCAGCATCAGGTAATTATCGGCCAAATGCGAGGGCACAACGAGCCCATCATTGGCTTTTAGCTGAGAGGCTTCAGGCACGTTTTCCATAATCCATGCCGTATCTACGGGGGCATCAATAACAACATGCGCGACGTGAATATTTTTAGGCCCCATCTCTTTAGCCAAGCTTTGCGCCATAGCGCGCAATCCCGCCTTGGCACTGGCGAACGCGCCAAAGCCCGCGGCACCGCGCAGGCTTGCAGTCGCGCCGGTAAATATGATCGTGCCCCGACCGCGCGTCAGCATACGCTGAGCGGCTTCTCGGCCCGTTAAAAATCCACTGAAACACGCCATTTCCCAAATTTTGAAAAACTTGCGGCTGTCGGTATCTACGATCTTCATAGGTACGTTGGCGCCAATATTGAACACAACCACCTCTAGGGCGCCGATGCTCGATTCGACGTGTTCAAATAATCCAATCAATTCGTCTTCTTTACGCGCATCGCAAGTGAAAGCGTGAGCAGTGAGACCTTGCTGGCTCAGTTCCTCGACCAGCGGCGCCAGACGATCGCCGTTTCTGCGCGCCATACAAACGGTATACCCCTCTTGCGCAAAGCGCGTCGCAATCGCGCTGCCTATGGCGTCCCCTGCCCCAACGACTAATACGACCTTGCCTTCATTATCTGATGTACTTTCCATTAAAAATCCTCATGGTCGTTTCCCACCGCTGGCCTAGCTCATAACCACAGAGAGCGAATCGACAGCCTTGGGGTGAATTTTGACCTGCATGGTGTGCGTTTGCCCTGACTCAATCACCCGTGCATCGGATGCCGCGTTAGTCGTTTCTATACAGACCATTTGAGTATACTCATTATCACCAAAGTCATTCATGGCTTTTGATTTTTCGACCCAAGGGTTCCACACCACAGCACTTGCGCTGCCTTCACTGGTTAGCGTGATACTGCGATTCCACGCGGGGTCTAGCAGTGTAATAGGCGACTGAACATCCTCGTAAATACGGTCAACTTCGGCGTTAACCGTAATCGCCTCGCCGGCCGCTGCTTGGCGTTTGAAATTGCTGGGCTTGTCAAGGTAGGTATTATTTTCTAGGCCTTCAATACTGATAGTGCGGCAATCTGAAACTTGGAAGTAGGTGTGCAGGGCTTGGCTTAACGACACGGCCTTATCCGAGCCATTCTCTGTGATCAACGCAATCGTTAGCCATTTACCCACACGAATCTTGGTGCTGAGTCGGATACCTTGCCACTCGGGATACTGCGCCAACGCTTCCGCGGGAAGACTCAGAACAAGCTCGATGACCTCGCAGTCATCACGTTCAATACTGTCTACGCTCCAGAGGTTGCTCCGCGCAAAACCGTGAGCGCCGAAGCCATCGGGATGATCGCCGAACCATGGCCAGCACACGGGTGCCCCGCCCTTGATGCCTTTGCCAAGCTCGAAATACGCAGCGTCGGAGCAAAACAACACGGGCTGCGGCTGGTCTTTACGGCTGAACGATAGTATTTGGCCACCGAGCAATGAGATCTCGGCATCGCAGAAACGGTTACTCACCCGAATAAAGGGTAACCCCCCCTTACCCTCAAAAAAACTCACCTCGGGAAACGAGGCGTATTGATCTTGCAATTCACTTAGAACTTGCGCTGTGCTCATAATCTCATTCCGTGCCTGTGTCACGCGACAACCAATAGGCTGAACACAAAACCACAGCGCAGCAAAATGCTCAAGCCCTCGCGGCCACTCGAGCTTAAAAAATCGACTAAGCTATGACTTAACGATCTTTTGCTTGATTATCTAGGTTCGTAATATCAAAGGCAGGCACATACAGCTGAGGAGTTTTGCCACCATCGACCGGTAAAATGACACCCGTGATGAACGAGGCATCGTCCGACCCCAAAAAGCATATTGCTTTAGCCACTTCCTCCGGGGTTGCCGCTCGTCGCATAGGGATCGAGTCGGTCATAATTTTTTTGACCGCTTCGTTCTTACGCACCGATGCATTAAGCCCAGGGGTATCCACAGCACCCGGAGCGACGACGTTCACACGCACGTTGTAGGGTGCGGCTTCCATTGCAGCGCATTGACTAAACTGATTCAAAGCAGCTTTTGCCGCGCCATAGGCGCCCGAAGCCAAGCCCGCGCGCAAACTGCTTACCGATGAGATATTAACGATCGACCCACTGCCCTGCGGCTGCATGATGCGCAAAGCGGCTTGGACACCGATAAAGACACTGTGCACACCAATGCCAAAGTTCGATTTCCAAGCCTCCAGTGTCTGATCTACAACCATGCCACCAATCACCGAGGGCGCGTTGTTGACCAACAAATCGAGGCGACCATGGCGCTCAGCGGTTTCGTTAATCATGGCCGCAAACGCATCGGTATCGCCTACATCTAAACCATAACCGGTGAAGCTGCCACCCAAAGCCTGAACTTTTTCTTCCAGCTCGTCGAGCTTGGGTTTGCGCCGCGCACAGCTGACGACGTGCGCGCCCTCCGCCGCCAATTGCAGTACTGTACTGCGACCGATACCCATACTACCGCCAGTTACAATGGCGACTTTGCCTTCGAATCGTTTTGCTGTCATTAACGTGTCCTTTAGATGTAGTTCAGTTCGATATCTCAATCAGCGCGCTGCCTTGGGTATGCATGCCTAAGCCGTTTTTGCCCGCAAACACAATGTTGGCCTCAGTCACGCCGTCTACCTTCGTTAATTCTTGGATCTGCCCCTGAAGCGTCATAACGTCGCCCGGCACGTTCGGCGACATCAAACTGAACTTAAGGCTTCTGATTAAGCCGCCCTCACCGGCGCAAGCATTCAAATAGGTGCACACCAGCCCGCTAGTTGTCAGTATGTTCATAAAAATATCGGGCATACCCGCGGCGCGGGCCGCCGGCGCATTGTGGTGCACTGGGATGAAGTCTTGGGTCGCCAGCGCTCCACCAACGATTAAACGGTGTGTAATAGGAAGCTGCCTCTCAGCCAACGCCTGACCAGGCTTAGCGCAACTCCAATCCAACGCCAAAGTGCTAGAATCCAGCATCGTCGGAGTGCTGATATCCACGGTAGCGTCAGTGCTTGGACCCGGCGTCGAAGACGCCGTCTCTACCGCGACAGCCTGATACTGAAAATAAGTGATATTGGCGTAGGCAAATACGTCGGAAGCATCGGTCGTATATTCAACCCGCTCCGTTACAAAATAGCCGACGCCCAGCGATGTGGTCTTTTTGTCGCTAATATTAACAACGGTAGTGTAGTGTCTAGGCCACTCGCCCACCCGTAAATGTCGTAAAAACTCGATGTCATAGCTGACGGCAACATTCAAGTCGTAACCCATGGCACTCATGTCATCAAACACTTGGTAAGGGCGGTCGCTCGTTGAACCGGGCGCATAGCGGTCATAATAGTCACGCATGGTCCACATTTGCATCATAGCCAAGGGCGCGATCTGATCAGGCCCTGGCTGGTAGCGCGCCTGTTGTTCACCCATAACCGAGCACCACTGCCAAATTTGCACCGCACTGACTGGGTTAAATGCAATATAAGGCCCGCGTCGGATACCGGTGAGTGCCGAAAGTTGCTCTTTTTCTGTCATATCCAGATCAAAACCCAAAGTTGAATTCAGATTCAATTGTAGGTTTGATAAGAGACCAGCACAACTTTTGCTGTCATCCATAGCGACTATGCGTCAACGATTTATCGCTTCCAAATGCTGCTCAACGCAAATTCCTCGCTTTTGGACCTAAACAAACGCACACTAGTCGCATCGCTAAAGACGCCATGAGGAGCGAACATGTCAATAGAACTTATCTGGATTGTGCTAGGCATCGTCATGATTCTTGCCGAATTTTTGGTACCCGGCCTTATTGTCATTTTTTTTGGCATCAGCGCCTTAGTCGTTGGTCTTTTGGCTTGGTGGGGCGTACTGACCGACACGACTTACCAACTTTGGCTATTCGGCATTCTGTCCGGTGGACTGCTACTCACGTTGCGCAATCGCTTCAAAGCCTGGTTCAAAGGCGGCAGTCTAGTAGCCGATACCGACACACCCGACGACGACTACATTGGCCACTATGCCACAGTGCTCACTGGTTTTGAGGATGGCAGCACGTTTGGCAAAGTATCTTATCGCGACGCACATTGGGACGCGACGGCGGCAAACGGCGAAGTCGCCAAAGCCGGTGACCGTGTGCTGATTACCGGGCGCAAAGGATCAACTCTTATTGTTCAGAAGGATGCATAATATGGATATTTCTCTGATTTTAGCCATAGGCTTTTCTATTTTTGTCATTATCACGGTCGCGAAAACCGCGCGCATCGTGCCACAGCGCGAGCAATTCGTCATCGAACGTTTGGGCAAGTACTCGCGCACTCTAGACGCGGGTTTCCACATTTTGATTCCATTCTTGGATAAGGTGGCGTACAAGCATTCCATGAAAGAAATCGCCGTTGACGTCGCGCAGCAAACCTGTATCACCCGAGACAATATCCAAGTGGATATTGATGGTGTTATTTACCTTCAGGTCGTTGACGCTCGAGCGGCCAGCTACGGTATTACCGACTATTACTTCGCCACGACACAGCTGGCGCAGACTACGCTGCGGTCCGAGATCGGTAAAATTGAGCTCGATAAAACCTTTGAAGAACGTGATGTCATCAATTCCCGAGTTGTAGAAACGGTTGACAAGGCCGCTGAACCTTGGGGTATTAAAGTACTGCGCTACGAGGTTAAAGACATCATGCCACCCGCGTCGGTCACAGATGCCCTAGAAAAACAGATGCGCGCCGAACGTGAGCGCCGCGCCGTAGTCGCGAAATCTGAAGGCGAACGCCAAGCACAAATCAACGTGTCTGAAGGTGCGAAGCAAGAAATGATCAACCTATCGGAAGGCCAAAAGCTCAAGCAAATCAATGAGGCAGAGGGTAAAGCCAGCGAGATTCGCTTAATTGCTGAAGCAACCGCCCATGGCCTGAGAACAATCGCCGCAGCAATTAACGAAGAAGGTGGCCTAGACGCGGTCAATCTGCGCGTCGCCGAGCAATACGTGAAAGAATTTGGGCAACTCGCCAAAACCAACAATACGCTCATTATCCCATCAAACCTCGGTGACGTAGGCGGCATGGTGGCAACGGTGATGAAATCGATGGAAACTGCGCGCGACGCAAAAACCGCTTAGCAGCGCCAGTGAGCACCTGAATCGGGCCCGATCTGGGGGCCCTTGTGCGTTGCTCAGGGATGCGCTGACTACTCAGTTGACGCGCTCGATGGTATTCACGCCATCGACGTAACGGCCGCGGTAGACTCCGTAAGTGCGCTTGGCATGATCGCGGTAAAACTGACGTGTGGCTTCGATGACCTCGGGGTACGCATATTCTTCCCAAGGTGCTTCTGATTCGTTGCACAATCTAATTTCTAATGCCTCGTCAGAGACTGTTGCCTGAAATTCGTTGAGCTCGCCGTAATACACCAAGTACACCTCGCTGATGGCCGGCAACGAACCCACTAAAAATAAATTCAGTTTGGCTGGGTCCATTACGACCCCGGTTTCCTCAAATAGCTCGCGCGCCGCGGCTTGCTCTGGGGTTTCTCCATTTTCCATAAAACCGGAGGGTTGCGCCCAACAACCCTGCTTAGGTGGGGTCCCGCGCTTGATCCATAACACGCGATCACCCACTGTAGCGATGCACGCAACGATAATCTTGGGATTATCGTATTCGATAAAGT
>NZ_CBFHWH010000109.1:0-5939 GCF_965659035.1 Aequoribacter sp.
GATTGCGCCTTCTCGGTCAGGAGGGTGCTGTTTTATTGCGGTTGATGCGGCAGAAGATGCCCCAGCTGACGCGCTTTTTGCGCCGATACCAGCTGTTGATGGACAGGTCAGAGTATTGGTGACAGATGCTGAGCAAATGAGCGTGACCAGCGAAGCGCAGATTCCCCTGAGCGAGGGGCTGACGGTAGAGGGGCTTTATCTTCAGGATTCCCAAGCGCAGGTCGTGAGCTCGAGTAGCTGGTGGGGCGCTTATGGGTGGCGTAGCGAATCTGTCGGTGATTGGGCGGGACAGCGGCTTGAGATCGAGGCCTGGTCTTTGGCCAACCCGCTTACGCCGACTGCCAACGGCAGACTTCGAATTGAAGGGGGCTATGTTCAGAGTCGTAAAGTGGGTTCGACGGTCACGGTCATCAGTCGCTTTACGCCGGACCTGCCAGATTATAATTATTACCCCAGTACTCAAGAGCAGCTAGACGCCAATCTTGCCGCTCTAGAACAGCTGGATATCGAAGAGATTTTGCCGAAAGTTCAATGGAACGATGAGGCGGTGCAGCTTCCTCCGGCGACAGCATGTTTGCGAGTCAATCCCAATCACGAGTGGGCGGGTGCACCTATTCCTTATCCTGTGCTGACGATGGTGACGCAAGTTGATGCCGCTACAGCAGAGCCCTTGAACATTCAGTGTTACTTTGGAGATGTCTCGGGCGTGTATGTCACAGCAGATCATTTATATTTGCTGGAGAATGACAGTGGTCTGGCGCCGGCTACGTTACTACACCAATTCGCGATGAGCCCGTCAACCGAGTATCAAGGTTCGGGGCGCGTTGAAGGGCAGCTGTTTTTGGGTGGTCAGCGAGACTTTAGGTTGAACGAGAACGCCGGGTTTTTGCGCCTGTTTACGACGAGCATTACCGAGGATCCGGACGATCGCTTCGATCATCGATTGTGGATTTTGGATGCTAATGTTGTGGATGGTGAGCTCGCCGTTACAGCGCAATTGCCCAATGATGTTCGAACTGCAGCAATCGGAAAGCCTAATGAAGATTTGTACGGCGTAAGATTTTTGGGTGACAGGGCTTACGCAGTTACCTTCGAGCGGCTTGACCCTCTGTACGTATTTGATCTCACTGATCCTCGGGATCCAGCCATTGCCGGGAGCTTGGAAATTCCTGGGTTTTCTAACTTTCTTCATCCTGTAAGCGAAGACGTTTTGCTCGGCATCGGCCGCAATGAGTTGAACAATCCTAAAGTTGAGCTGTTCAATGTCAGCGACCTGAGTCAGCCTTTGAGCTTAGGGGTCGTTGATTTAGGCGTCGATTTACTATGGTCTTACACGCCAGCTGAGTACGATCGTCGTGCCTTTACTGTGTTAGCAGATGATGCCTATCGTTTCACGGTGCCTGTGAGCGGCACCACGGATAGCGATGGGTTTTATGCTCATGAAAAGCGACTCTTCGGCTTCTCTATTGAGTCGCCAGCCGTCGCGAGCCAAGCTAGGCTTGTCTCTCAAGGGTATATGAAGGCGTCGGCAGAGGATCTCAATGCGGCAGACGAACCCATGCGTTCGGTTATTGATGGCGAAACCGTTCTGTTCGTGACAGGCACTTCCTTGTATTTTGCGCCCTGGTCTGACCTGGCGTCGAGTATCGGGCCAAATTAATCGTCGCATTCGATGAGTTGTTAGCTACTGGCGATGCTCTGCAGGGACATCGAGCTCGCTTTGGCATACACTGGTGCCTGAATTAAGGAGTGTTGTTATGTTTAAACGATTTTTCAGCAAGCTCGGAAGTTTTTTAAGTGCTTTGCGTGGTTTTGTTCTGAATCTTATTACGTTTGCGATTGTCATCGCGCTGGTCTCGGGAGTGGTTCAGTCTATCTTTGATCGGCCAGAAGAGCCCACAGCGGAGGGTAAGGTTCTGATGATCGCTCCAAAGGGATTGGTGCTTGACCAAGAAACTTTTCCCGATGAGTTGGAGTTTCCCTTCAACATGTCGGATGTTGAACAAATCCAAACGCGCGATTTGGTGGCCCTGCTACGACGGGCCGCTGATGATTCGTCGCTGGCGGCTATCAGCATAGATTTTAGTGAGACGGGCTTTGCTGGACCGACGACGGCTTTAGCGGTGGCAAAAGAACTGTCAGCACTGCGTGATACCGGTAAGCCCATTATTGCTTATAGTCGAGCGCTGGGTACCGGAAGTTACTTAATGGCGTCGCAAGCAGATGAAGTGTTTGTGCATCCAGCTGGAGCGCTGTCGGTATCTGGTCTGGGCGGTTATCGCGATTACACCCGCGATTTGACCGACAAACTGCGTATTACCGTGCACAATTATTCTCAGGGCGACTACAAATCAGCAACCGAGGGACTCACCAGACGTGACATGAGTGATGCCGACCGCCAGCAGCGCACTGAGCTGCTGCAACCCATATGGCAAGAAATGAAGGCGCGTATGGCGGCAGGACGAGATGTCGATCCTAGCGTCATTCAGGACATGGCTGACAATTACTCGGTGCCCCTGCTGGGTGAAGCGGGTTACCATAATTTGGCCCAAGCTGAGGCAATGGGATTGATCGATGGCACCATGAACTTTCCGGAATACCGCGAGTACATGATGGAACGCTTTGGGAAAATCACGAAAGACGGCCGTGATACCTATCCGCATATTTCGATGAATGAGTATGCATCATTAACACAGGATGCACCTGAGCAACATGAAAACGCGGTGGCCGTTGTGTTTGTGCAAGGTGGTATTCAGGAAGGATCGCAGGGTCCGGGCGTTGCCGGTGCCGACGATATCGCAAACTTGTTGCGAACCGCCTATTCCAAGGACAGCACGAAGGCCATTGTACTGCGTGTGAACAGCCCGGGTGGTTCCATTATTGCGAGTGAGATGATCCGCGATGAGGTCTCTGCGGCTCAGCGCAAGGGTATTCCCGTGGTCGTAAGTATGGGCGACGTGGCAGCGTCTGGTGGTGTGTGGGTGAGTATGTCGGCTGACAAAATTTACGCCGAGCCCACTACTATTTCAGGGTCGATCGGTGTTGCTGTGGCCTTTCCTACGTTCGAGCGCGTCATGGACTGGGCGGGCGTTAATTTTGACGGCGTTACAACGGCAGAGAATACCGGCTGGTCACCTGTGTTGCCAATGAGCGACAAGTTAGATGCTCTGTTTGCGCGTTGGGCCTCAACCGCCTACGATCGCTTCGTGAACTTGGTGGCGGAGGGTCGCAATAAAGAGCCCGATTACATCCGATCCATTGCCGGTGGTCGTGTTTGGATCGGCAGTAAGGCGCAAGAGCTTGGCTTGGTTGATGCGATGGGCGATTTGGATACGGCCATTACTGCCGCCGCGGAGTTGGCGCAGCTGGAAGATCACAGCGTCGATTATGTGACTAAAAAGCCCTCAAAAGCGATGATGATCCTTAAAGAGTTACAGGGTGGCATTGGTGTGCGTGTATCGAGCGAAGTGATTACTTTTAGCGACTACATGAACCGCATCTTTGGGGTATTTGAGGATGTGTCTGAGCCGCGCGCCACTGTGCTATGCACCGAGTGCATGGTCGAGTTGTGAGTTATTGGGGCCGGACACTTTGGTGTCCGGTCTTGGTTTTCTTGCGAGCGCCATCGGTTGAAGCTAGCCTAGGGATCTGGGGCGTAAGCCTCGGCGCTCTTTACTGCTGTTCCATAAGGGTCAAAGACGAGCGTTGATCAAACCCATGAGCGTTTGGGTTGATGCGTCGAACTCGCTCAAATCCGCCTCTTTAGGTAACAGCTCGTTCGTGAGCTTTTTGCCCAGTTCCACACCCCATTGGTCGAAGGAGTTTATTCCCCACAACGACCCTTGCACAAAGACTTTATGCTCGTACACAGCGATCAGTGCACCCAGCGATGCGGGCGTCAGTTGTTCTATCAGAATCATAGTTGATGGTTTGTCACCGGGGTAATCCCGATAGGCCTGACCGTCGGGGGCGGGTTTTCCGCTCATCAATGCCGATGCCTGAGCAATCATATTGACTAACAAGGTGCGATGGTGGGTTGCATCGCTGAGTGTGTCTTGCAAAGCGCCAATAAACTCCACTGGAATGGTATGAGTCCCTTGGTGCATGAGTTGAAAAAATGCGTGCTGGCCATTAGTGCCGGTTTGGCCCCAGACAATAGGACCGGTCGCTGTGTTGGCACGAGTGTTGTCGCGCAGCGTACTTTTGCCGTTGCTCTCCATGTCCAATTGCTGCAGATACGCGCTGAGTAAGCCTAGACGCTCGCAATAGGGAATGACTGCTTGTGTGGGGTAGCCCAAGAAATTGATGTTCCAAATGCCGATTAATGCCATCAATACGGGGATGTTTTGATCGAGAGGTGCCTCGGCAAAATGCTTATCTAGGGCGTGGGCGCCTTGCAGCAATTGGCTGAACGCTTCACCGCCTATCGCACAGGCGATACCAAATCCGATACTTGACCACAGTGAGTAGCGGCCGCCTACCCACTCTTCAAAGGGGAGGACTCTTGCAGGAGCGACACCGTAGCTTACTGCATTAGCGGCGCTCGCGGTGAGTGCGACCACGTGCGACGATGCCTCCACCTGCTCAATGTCCAGTCCTTGACGCAACCACGCGAGTGTTGTCTTAGCATTTAACAGGGTTTCTTGCGTGGTGAACGTTTTGCTCGCAATCGCAACCAACGTGGTTTCCGGATTCAGTGTCTTTAACAGTGAGTAGATTTCCGCACCGTCGACATTCGATATAAAATGCACCGCTAGTGTGTTGTGTCGAAACTCTCTGAGCGCTTCATACACCAATTTAGGCCCCAAATCAGATCCGCCGATGCCGATGTTAATGATATCGGTGATCGGTTTGCCTGTGTGCCCGAGCCATTCGCCGGAACGTATTTGCTCTGCCGCAGTCAGCATCCGGGCTCGCTGTAGGTAGACGGTGTCGCGGTACTCGCTGGTGAGTGCTGCGATATCACCAAAGTCGCGCAGCGCTGGGTGAAGTACAGCGCGACTCTCGCTGGAATTGATCGGTTTGCCTTCAAATAATGCTGATCGGTGGTGGTTCAGGGGGGATTGTGCTGCAAATTCAAGCAACAGCTTGAGTTGCTGTTGAGAGACTTTGTTTTTTGATAAGTCCACACGCAATCCCGCAGCTTCTAGTGTTAGATCGCTGACGCGTTGCGGCTCTTGCTTGAATAAGGCGGCAACATTTGGGGTGTCTGCGGCTGTTAGTTGAAGTTGCGCCCAAATGGCGCTGAGTTCCGGACGAAAGTCTAACACGTGATATGATCCTTGAAGCGATGGGCGAATGGCTGAGGCCCAAATGTTACCATAAGCTCGCAGCGAAATTGGTGCTGTTGTGAATTGAACAGAGTTGAATAGGTATGAATGAAGACGAGTACTGGATGGGGCAAGCCCTGCTACAAGCGGAGCAGGCGTATGCGTGCGGTGAAGTCCCAGTCGGTTGCGTTATTGTGAGAGACGGTAGTCTCATAGCGAGTGGTCACAATGTGGTGATTAGCACTGCTGACCCTAGTGCTCACGCCGAAATTGTTGCCTTGCGCCAAGCAGGTAGCTGTGTCGGAAATTATCGTTTGGTTGATGCGAGTCTCTATGTCACGCTGGAGCCCTGTCTGATGTGTGTTGGAGCGATGGTGCACGCCCGAGTTCAGCGACTCATATTTGCAGCAACCGAGCCAAAAGCGGGCGCTGTGTGTAGTCGTTGTGAGGCTCTAAATTTTGACCATTTGAATCACCGGGTCCAGTGGCAGGGAGGTGTCATGGGCCAGCAATCAAGCGAGCTTTTAAGTCGTTTTTTCAAAGAGCGACGAAGACTAAAAAAATCTGAGCGCCAGAGCTCGTAGCGATACAGAAAAACTGTTGGCACTGACGAGCGATTGAGGCGTGCATCACAGCCCTAACAGATGCAGCTCCTGAAGCGTTTCAGGG
>NZ_CBFHWH010000110.1:0-5863 GCF_965659035.1 Aequoribacter sp.
TAGACAAAGCCATTGGCCGCTCGCGGTGCGCCAGTAATACTGTAACTTCCCTGCTCACCCGCAATCGTAGAGACCGACCAAACGATCGCCCCTGTTGCTTTGTCCAGAGCAATCAAGCGCCCATCGAGTGTGCCAAAGATCACCTTATCATCGTACAGAGCAACACCCCGATTAACGACGTCACAGCAGGCCCGCTTACCGTAGGCTTTGTCCACCTCTGGATCGAAACTCCACAAGCGCTCGCCCGTTTTTGCGTCCAGGGCATACACGACACTCCAGCTTCCACTGACGTACATCACGCCATCCGCTACGAGCGGTGTTGCTTCCAGCCCCCGATTCGAGTCGGTATCCATGAACCAAGCCAGACCCAAATCTTGAACATTGTCGGTCTTTATTTGAGCAAGCGGGCTGTAGCGCTGCTCTTGATAATCGCGACCGTAACTCAACCATTCGGTGGGGTCGGGATTCGCGATTTCGTCGCTTGTTTGCCCCCAGGATGCGCAGGCAATCATAAGCCCGATAATCAGCGCCGCGGCTGGAGTTTTATGTTTTCTTAGGTCGCCCATAACATCTCTTTTTATTTTGCTTAGCGCTTATTCAGCGCCAAGAGCGGCGCGACAGAATCATGAAGATTTACGATACCCATACCCTTAATCGGCCGCAAGCGCTTCTAAGGGCCAATTCATAGTCCAAATACATTGATACAAACGTCACATTTTTCAGTACTCTTAAGTCAACCAATGGACCATTAGCGGACGACATATAATGACAAACTCAGCAAAATGCCCTTTCACCAACTTGCTCGACCCTACGTTAATCGCCAATGGCGTACCCGAAAAAATCTTCGCCGAAGTGCGCGAAGCTGGCCCTGCGGTCAAAATAGAAGACCCTATCACCGGAGTCCCATACTGGGCCGTGACGCAAAAAGAAGGCATCGATTTTGTGTCTATGCACAACGAGCTGTTTTCGTCAGCGTTGCGAGCTGCTACTCCCATGGAGGATCCGCAGGAGACGGTCGATAACATCATGGGTAAAATGTTTTTGAACATGGATCCGCCCCTGAATTTAGAGTATCGCAAACTCATTCGTGACAACTTTTTACCGGGCACAGTAGCCACCTACCAAGAAAAGGCGGAGCGTGTCGCTAAAGAGGTCATCGACGCCGTGATTGATCGGGGCGAGTGCGAGTTTGTCGAGGACGTCGCCGCTGAACTCCCGCTGATCACGATCTTAGAATTTTTTAATATCCCCACAGACCAGCGCAAACAGTTTTTCGACTGGACCAACGACATGTTCTTCCAGGACGATCCGGCCTTCTCTGATGCCGATCGTCAGGGCGCCGAATCGCGGGCTCTCGATGCGAGCGCCAATGTATTTATGACCTTCATGGGGCTAGCCACCGAATGGCGCGGTCGCCCCGAAAAGAATCTATGCACCCAACTATTGAACGGTGAAATTCGCGGCGAGCCGGTCAGCGACGAAGATTTTGCCTGGATCGCTCTAATGCTGATGTCGGCCGGCAACGAAAGCACACGAACCGCCATCACCCACGGCATGCGCAACCTGATGGAAAACCCCGAGCAATATCGCTTTTTGCAAGAGCACCCAGAAGCCTTGGATGATGCGGTTGAGGAGATGCTGCGCAAAAACACCTCGTTTATTACCATGCGACGCACCGCAACGCAGGATGTTTGCGCGCCAGAACTTGGCAATGCCGATATCAAAAAAGGCGACAAGGTGGTCATGTTCTACCACGCATCAAACAACGACCCGCGCCTGTTTGGTGAGGATGCCACTCAGTTTGACCTGACCCGCCCCAAACGGCAGAGTGACTTCAAAGCCAATGTGCGATCGTTTGGCATAGGCAAACACAACTGTCTGGGCATGCACCTGGCCAAACTCGAGATGAAGGTACAGCTGGCCGAGATTCTAAAGCGCATGGACAACCCGCAATTCAGTGGCCCTGTTACTTACATTCATTCCTACTTTGTGCAGGGCATTCGGTCGATGCCAATTACCTTTACCAAGCGCGGTGAGTGAGGCTTAGTCTGGGGGGGGTTGACCGTGCGTAACCCCCTCGTCGCCGACTGTGCGCGGTTATTGCTAGTATCGAAACACACATAAAAACAGGACTGACTATGAACAAACCCGATTTTCCAGAAGGCATTACCCTTGTCATCGGCGGCAGCGGCGGCATGGGCGCCGAAATTTGCGTCGAGTTAGCCAAAGCTGGCTCCGATATTGCCCTAACCTACAATGGCAATGAAGCCCGCGCACTTGAAACGGTCGAGCGCGTAAAGGCCGTAGGCAAAAACGCGACCTGCCATCAACTGAGTATTGGCGATGAGGACCGAGTTATAGGTCTAATTAACGAACTCGCGCAGGCGCAAAGAATTCACACCGTGGTCGTTGCAGCAGGCTCTGACATAGACCAGCCCTTGATTCGCGATTTAAGTCCGGCTAACTGGCGCAAAGTGATGGACGCTGACGTGGCAGGGTTCTTTAACATCGTGCACGCATCACTACCGCACATGAAAGCAGCGGGCGGCGGCTCTTACGTGCATATTAGCTCGGCCGGTTTGCACAAGTGGCCCAAGGGTGATGTGCTTTCGGTCGCGCCCAAAGCCTGCATCGAGTCCTTAATTCAGGGCATTGCCAAAGAGGAAGGCGCGCACGGTATTCGAGCAAACTCAGTCGCTATTGGCGTCATTAACGCGGGTATTTTCAAGCGCTTGTGGGCGGACGGCACCTTCGACCAAGAGTGGGCCGATGCTGTGCAGGCGGGCTTGTGTGTCAAACGCTGGGGCGAGCCCGAGGAAGTCGCGCACGCTGTGGTCTATCTAGCATCGCAAAAAGCAGGCTACGTTACAGGGCAAATGATCTCTGTCGATGGGGGCTATGGCGTTTAGCCCCGGCACAGCGCGGACTTTGCAGTCGGAGCTGACAAAGCGCGACCTGAGTAATCGCGCCGACATCGAAACGTTTGTGCGGGCGTTTTACACACACCTGCTCGCTGATCCAGAACTGGCGCCACTGTTTCTTGACGTGGCGGCCATCGACCTCGACAAACACGTCCCGATAATTTGCGACTACTGGCAAAAACTTTTGTTTGGCGATACGAGCTATCAGCGCCATACGATGAACAAGCATCGCGCGATTGACGCCAAATACCCCTTTACCAGACGACACTTTGAACTTTGGACCCACTACTTCATTGCCACTATGGACGGTCAGTTTCAGGGCCCTGTGGCCGACAAAGCCAAACGCATTGCGCTGCGCATTGCGCACAACATGTCAGAGCGATTAGCCGAACAACACGCCGCACAGTTCGCGACTTGACTGTGCTGTCTAGAAATGACATCGCTTTGATCACAGACTTGGCTTATGATCGAATCATCGCCCGAACACAGTTAATAATATGCGATTACTGATTTTTGTCTTGCTAAGTGCACTCAGCACAAGCGGCCAAGCGGCCCCAACCGAGCGCCAACTGAAATTGCTCACGGTGAACTGCCTGCAATGCCACGCCAACATTCACACCGGAGCGCCCGTTATTGGCGACTCCAAGGCCTGGCAACCCATTCTTGCCAAGGGCAAACAGCAAATCATGACCCACGTGGTAGAAGGCCTTAGGGGCATGCCACCACTAGGCTATTGCAGTGCTTGTTCGGAGGACGATTTAATCACCCTAAGCGAAATATTGGCCGGAGAAGCTTTACAGGAGATCCCACGATGAAACGCCGACAGTTTTTGCGTGGCACTGGTGCTTTGGGAGCAACTGGCGCTTTTGCACTGCTGGGTGGTTGCGAGCAATCGTCAACCGAACCCCAAAGTCCAATCGCGTACGAGCCAGGCAAACCCGTGCCTTGGATCAATTGGGCGGGCAACCAATCTTGCCAACCCCAACATCGACCGGCACCTGCCAGCATTGATGAATTAGTAAGCGTCTTAAAAAACGCCAAAGGCACGGTTCGCGCGGTGGGAGCCGGCCACTCATTCAGCGCAGTAGTGCCTACTGACGATACCCTAATCGCTACCGATTTATTGAGCGGCGTCATCGACCACGACCCAGCCACAAACACAGCACAAGTACTGTCGGGCACGCGTCTGCACGACTTGGGCTATCTGCTTGCCGATATCGGCCAGGCTCTACCCAATATGCCCGATATGGCCTATCTGGCCCTGGGCGGCGCCATAGTCAACTGCGCACACGCTACGGGGGTAAATTTTGGCTCGATGGGCTCCTACGTCAACTCGTTACGCCTTGCGACCGTGGACGGAGAGCTACTCGAATGCAGTCCCAGCAGCAACCCCGATATTTTCAAAGCGGCACTGACGTCCGCTGGGGCGTTGGGAATCGTGACCGACTTTACGCTGCAAAACCAAGCGGATTTTGACTTAACAGAAGTCAACAAGATTGAGCCTTTAGAGGACATGCTTGAGGACATCGAAAACCGCAAAGCGAACAATCAGTATTTTGAGTTGTTTGCCCTGCCCCACGCGTCAGTTGGGATTTCGGTGTCCACCAATCCAGCGCAACCAGGCGACAGGCCCCAGGGCCAAGACGACCCTCAGGCAGTCAATACGCTGCGTGATGTTTTTAATGCAATCGCTTGGATACCGGGCGTGGGCAGTAGGTTATACGACACGTTGCTGACCGCTGTGATGGGCAACGAAGCAGAGACCATTCGCACCGGTAAAGCGCACGAGGTGCTACCTCATGTGCGCGTTGTGCGCTTTCGAGAAATGGAGTACACCGTGCCCGCAGAATTGGGCCCTGCCTGTCTTCGTGAGATTATGGCCACCATTCGCAACAAAAACCTGCCCCTTAGCTTCCCCATTGAATATCGCTACGTTAAAGCCGATGACATTTGGTTAAGCATGTTCCAAGGGCAAGACGGCGCCACTATTTCCATTCACCAATATGGCGATCTGGATTACCGTCCAATTTTCGCAGAGCTCGAGCCAATATTCTGGCGCTACGGCGGTCGCCCACACTGGGGTAAACTGCATACCTTAAAGGCCTCGGATTTAGCCGCACTTTACCCCAAGCACTGGCGGGACTTTTTAGCCGTCAGAGAGAGCCTAGACCCAGACAAACGCCTAATGAATGCCCACCTAAAAGAATTATTTGGAGCGTAAGCATGCCCTCTCGACGCAATGTAATTCTTGGTGCTTTGGGTGCAGCTGGGCTTGCCGCTTGGCTAAAACCCAAAGATAAAGGCGGTGTTTATACACCCTACTTCACCGAGCTTAACCAAACGCTTAAAGATGCAGGAATTGGCACCCCGAGCTTGATTATTGATTTAGACCGACTCGATCGCAATATCGACCGTATCACTCAAACTCTAGGTACTGCGCCCTGGCTGAGTTATCGCGTCGTGACCAAGTCGGTACCTAGCCCGGAGCTGGTGCGCTACATTAGCGAGCGAGCCCAGACCCAGGCACAAATGATTTTTCATTTACCTTTCTTGCTGGCGACAACGCAAGTGACGCCTGATGCAGATATACTCATCGGCAAACCCTTTCCTATTGCTGCCGTTCAGGAGTTTTATCGCAAACACGCTGGAACCTTTGAGCCGGCGCAGCAGCTCCAGTGGTTGGTCGATACGACGGCACGACTTCAACAGTATTTAAACTTTGCCCGGGCGAACCAACTGAAACTGCGTGTAAACCTAGAGCTCGATGTTGGACTACATCGCGGTGGATTTGTTGCCGATGAAGCACTGAGCGACGCTTTGGGACTCATCAGGGCCAACCCCCAACACCTAACATTCAGCGGTTTTATGGGCTACGACGCGCATTTAATGGGCATACCCAGTGTGTTGGCCAAACGTGAGCTACCCAAAGTCAAAGCCCGGTA
>NZ_CBFHWH010000111.1:0-5794 GCF_965659035.1 Aequoribacter sp.
CATAGCTTTCGGGCGTTCACTGGCTCGCCGCGTTGCGGCTCGAATTCCCAGTTCACCCTGCCGTCCCGACCAATTTCACAATGCCGGACCACCGAGTGCGGCATGATTGCCGGCCCTCAAGCACAGCTTTCGGGCGTTCACTGGCTCACCGCGTTGCGGCTCGAATTCCCAGTTCACCCTGCCGTCCCGACCATATTCATCAAAAACCGCCTTTTGGCGGTTTTTTTTATTTTGTCATTCAGTGAACTGGCTCGACCAATAGGAGATGGCGTTGATTGTCTATCAATAGACCATGTGGCGCGGTAAGGTGTTTTATTATATTCCGATACGGCACTAGGACCTGGGAATGTGGAATGAAGTGATAAAAGTTTTGGAGACGGATTATGTAATGATTGCTGTCCCCGTTTTTTTAATAGCCCTGTTACTCGAATGGCGTTGGGCGAAAGGGCAAGCTCATAAGGTTTATGACAGCGGTGATTTGCGAGTCTCGCTGGGCGTAATGATCCTTACCGTTGCGATTGACGTCGCCCCCAAAATTTTGGCTTTAATGTTGATGTTTGTCTGCTACCAAGCATCCCCTTTCAAAGGGACTATTTCAACAGCATGGTATTGGTGGATTACCCTCTTTTTTCTGGATGACTTTATTTACTATTGGCACCATCGACTCAATCATGAGGTTCGTATTCTCTGGGCAGGCCACGTTCCTCATCATAATAGTGAACACTATCATTTTGGTACGGCGCTTCGACAAGGCGTATGCGAGCGGGTTCTAAAGTACTTCTTCTGGATGCCTCTACCTTTGCTGGGTTTTCATCCTCTCATGGTTGTGAGCATGCTAAGCTTTAGCTTGATTTATCAGTTCTGGCTTCACACTCAGAGTGTGAGCAAACTGTCTCCTATTCTAGAATTTATATTCAATACTCCTTCGCATCACAGGGTGCATCACGCCTCAAACCCCTGTTATTTGGACAGAAATCACGGAGGTACGTTGATCATTTGGGATAGGTTATTTGGATCCTTTGCAGAGGAGTCAGAAAAACACCCGCCACGATACGGTGTCACGCGGCCCTTGTCGAAACAAACGGTAGTGGCGGCAGCGTTCGAGGAATACTCGCAACTTGCCGCTGATATGGGGAGAGCGAAATCTCTGCGTTATAAACTCGCCTACCTCTTTATGGCACCGGGCTGGTCGCACGATGGGCAGGATAAGCGGTCAAAGACGCTTCGGACGCGGATTTTGTGAGCTCGTAAGCGCAGGTGAGCGACATGGGGTTGTAAATAGACCTAAATCACTCGCCCCAAGGTCACATCGCCCTCGATCGTGGTGCGATTGATCAATCGCCGCACACCGGGTGCCGTGCCTGTTGTGCAATGCATGGCACGCCAATTGTCCCACAACACCATGTCGCCCTGCTTCCATTCGTGAAAGTAGGTGAATTCAGGCTTTTTGGTGTGTGCGACTAGGCGCTCGAGCAGCTCGATGGCTTCGTCATTACACAAGCCTGCATCGTGGGGTTTGATAACTCGGTCTAGGAATTGCTCGACAACCCCCAGAATCTTGCGGCCACTGATTGGGTGGGCGTAGGCGCCAGGGTAAGCGACATCCGGAAAGTCAGGAAAGTTCATGTCAGAGGGTTTTTTCGGACTGAATTCGCCGGGCTCGTAGCCCTCTAAATCGACGTAGCGCATGTGTCGACGCTGCATACAGAAGGCGTAGGCGAGTTCGATTTTTTCCAGCAGTGCTTTGGTGTCGTCATCCAGCGCATCGTAAGCCTTAGCCAAGTCGCCAAAGCCAGTAAGACCATCGCTGATGGGGAGTTCTATCGCTCTTAGTAATGCTCCCCGATTAGGACGGCCGGTGTAGTGCAAATCCATGTGCCAGTCTAGACGTCCTACAACAGTTTCGCCTTTGTAATGCGCCGTTTGAAAGCGATCATTCGGACCGCCGTTCTCAAGCACGAACAGCTCGGGGTTTGCCTCCGACCGAGTTGCCTTTAGTGGATGCAAGGCTAGCGAGCCGAAGGTTCGACTAAACTCGATTTGACGCTCGGGCGTGATGTCTTGGTTACGAAAGAGCAAGATGGCGTGCTCATTCCATAGGTCGTTCAGTTCTCGGTTGAGCTCAGGTGTAATGGGGTCGCAGATATCGAAACCAGACACTTCGACACCGACATTGTTCAGAGGGGTAACTTGCAGGCTCATAGTATCTCCTAATCTAGTATGCTGGGGTCAAGTCTAAGTTCGCGGCGAGCCATTGCCTCCCAGCAGAACGGGAAGCCATTGATGTCGCTGACGGTAAGCGCTTCAATGACGCTTTCTGGCATAGGCTGGCCGCCTCCGGCTAGACGAACCTCGTAGGCACGTTTACTACGCCACTCGAGGGTGATGGCGCGAAGATGGGCCTGGCGTAAATCTCGGCCAACGACCAGCGAGCCGTGGTTCGCTAAAAGAGCCCATTTGGCGTCGCCCAGTGCTTCGACAGCACTTTGCGTTTTACCTGAGTCTTCAAAAGTGCCTTGGTACTCGTTGTACAGCGGCAGTTCGTTGCCGCAGTAGGCGCCTGCCTGATCGTATACCGGTGGAATCTCATGAAGGTTCGCCCAAATGCCGCTCCAATGTGCATGGTTATGAATAACAACGTTCACATCGGGGCGTGCATTGTGAAGTTGTAAATGCAAGCCTAAGGCGGGGGTGGTGTTCCATTGACTGTCGAGAATGTTGCCCTCGTGATCGAGCGTCACGATATCACTCGCTCGCAGCTCATCCCACGCTAACTCCCACGGGTTTGTAAGGACATTGCCATTGGCTAGGCGGTAGGTGATGTGGCCCGCGATGTGTTCGTTCCAACCTTCTTTGAATAGCATTCGGCACATCAAGGCGACTTTGGCCTTATCCGATAAATTCGGGATGAGCTCACGCTCGCCCGGACGAGGTGCGTATTGGTCTAGCATTGATTGGTTTAAGCCATAATATTTGTCCATTTGTGCTCTCCTTATTATTGGATCTGACGGATCGATACTAGCCTCAAATAAAAAATACGTAAAATCGATATGTATGAAGTAAGATATAAGAAAATTAGATATTTTTGTAAGATGAATAAGCGATTCAAAAACCTTAGAGGTATCGATTTAAACTTGCTCACAGTCTTCGAGGGTATTATGGAGTTTGGGCAGCTGTCAGCTGCCGGTGCGCAACTGGGTTTAAGTCAGCCAGCCATGAGTTCGGCTTTGCAGCGGCTACGCGTGATGCTAGACGACGAACTGTTTGTGCGGACGAAATACGGTATGGTGCCTACCCCCAAAGCCGAAGCGTGGTATGCGGATATCGCGCCGATACTAAACCAGCTGCGTGAAAGCTTTGCTGCAAAGTTTGAGTCACCTCAGACCAGCTCGCGTTGCTTTAGCGTTGTCGCGGGCGATTATTTTGAGACGGTTTACCTAGCACCCTTATTACAGCGATTGCAAACTGAAGCACCCTCAGTGTCCGTTAGTGTTTTCCCCTTATCGGAACAGGGTATACCTCAGGATTTTCGCTACGGAAAGTACGACTTTGCCTTATATCGTTCACCTCCTTCGGGGAGTGGCGTGAGTCATCAAGTGCTGGGTGAAGAAACACTCGTGGTCATGCGCTCGGCGCATCACCCCCGAGTGTGTGGCGGGTTAACTCTGACGGGCTTTTTAAATGAAAAACACGTTGTTATGGAGGCGCCTCGTCACGCGCCCCATGGGCTTAATACCTTGCTACCTGCGCAACCTATTAAGCGCGACATTGTGGCAACTGTAACAAGCTTCAGTGCGGCCGCGTTGATCGTCGAGAGCACCGATGCGTTGTGTACGGTACCCATGGGTCTAGCCTCTGTCTTGAGCCGTCGCTTCGATATTGCGATCGAGACATTTCCGAGCAAACTGGAGCCCATTAATCGAATGCTCGTCTGGCCTTCGGTACTAGAGAAGGATCCCATGCACAGCTGGTTTCGTGAGTTGTTACTAGAAGTTGTTGGGAAGTAAAATCCGACGAGCGCAAAAGGCTTAGTTTTAGGGCCTCGAGCAATTCTTGTACCGCAGAGTGAGCGCTCTGTTTGGTATTCGATCGCAAATCTAAGTAAGCTTCCACGTGTTTCTTAATTGCTTGAGGTGAGTCTTGGCTGAATACGATACGGCAATCATCGGCGGTGGCCACAACGGATTGGTCTGCGCTTTTTACTTGGCGAAAGCGGGTCGCAGGGTTGTCGTGCTGGAGCGGCGCTCTGTCGTCGGTGGTGCGGCCGTCACGGAAGAATTTCATCCGGGATTTCGCAATTCCTTGGCCAGTTACACCGTCAGTTTATTAAACCCACAAGTCATTCGCGACATGGGGTTGAAAGAGCATGGTCTGAGATTCATCAAACGACCGGTTGCTAATTTTTTGCCCATTGATCAAGACCACTATTTAAAAGTCGGGGGTGGGCTCGAGCGGACCCAAGTGGCCTTTGCTCAGCTGTCGGAACACGATGCCAGACGTTTGCCCGAATATTACCGGCGAATCGATGCTGTAGCCGATGTGCTTCGACAGTTGGCGGAGACTAGGCCCCCAAAAATATCTGGCGGTTTATCTGCTTTGTTGAAATTGGCGTGGCAGGTGCGCGATGTGCTTAGAGCCGATCTTGAGGTTCAGAACGATCTGTACGACTTGATGACCAAAAGTGCTCGCTCATTTCTGGATGGCTGGTTTGAAAACGAACACATCAAAGCCGTATTCGGGTTCGATGCTGTGGTGGGCAATTACGCCAGCCCCGATACACCCGGCTCTGCTTACGTGCTTCTGCACCACGTATTTGGCGAGTTGGATGGCGAAAAGGGCGCTTGGGGGCATGCAATCGGGGGCATGGGGGCGATCACCCAAACGATGGCACAGGCCTGTTTAGAGCAAGGAGTGGAAATCCGAACCGAGGCCGAAGTCGTCCGGGTTGTGGTAGAGGGAAAAGCTGTTAAGGGTGTCGTGCTGGCAGACGGGAAGCCGATAAAGGCCAACAGTGTCGCTGCGAACGTCACGCCCCAGTTGCTTTACCAACAGCTAATAGCGCCCGAGTACGTGCCCACTGATTTTGCTCAAAAGATTGCTGCCACGCGCTATGGCTCGGGCACCTTTCGGTTGAATGTCGCCTTGAGCGAGTTGCCCGATTTCACCTGCTTGCCCGGCACTGATCTGCAGGAGCATCATCAGTCGGGTATTATCATGGCTCCGACGCTAGAGTACATGGATCATGCCTTTATGGATGCAAAGCAACAGGGCTGGGCGAACAAGCCCATTGTTGAAATGCTCATTCCATCGACAGTGGATGATTCCCTGGCACCCGCGGGTCAGCATGTGTGCTCTTTATTTTGTCAGCAGTTTGCGCCGACTCTGAGTGCGGGGCAAAGCTGGGATGATCTAAAACCCAAAGCGGTAGAGGCAATCTTGTCTGTCGTTAACTCGTATGCGCCTAACTTCAAAGCATCAATTCTTGGTATGAGAGTGTTATCTCCCTTGGACTTAGAACGTGAGCTTGGGTTGACCGGTGGTGATATTTTTCACGGTGCCATGACGTTGGATCAGCTGTGGGCGGCACGCCCCGTTTTTGACTATGGCGACTACCGTGGGCCTATTCGTGGCCTTTATCACTGCGGTTCAGGTGCGCATCCCGGTGGCGGGGTAACGGGGCTTCCTGGCAAAAATGCTGCTCAGGCAATCATTGGTTAACCGATTAACTGACACAACACGGTCCAGCGAGGGTATGTGTGAACCCCTTTAATGCCGTGTTACAAATGCCCCGTTT
>NZ_CBFHWH010000112.1:0-5667 GCF_965659035.1 Aequoribacter sp.
GCCGAGTTAGAGGCGCGTATTACCTATTTGTAGCGAGTATTCGCACGGTGGGTGCACTAGCCCCACCGTTTTTTGCAGACGTTCTTGCTTAAAATGTCTAATCTAGACTTGTACTGCTAAGTCGGTTTTTAGTGGCTCTATGCGCCGCCATGCGCGTGCTAAGTTAAAAGCGGTACCTATTGTTCTTGTGTGAATATTACCGCAATCAACCACCCGTCGCGCATTCTCATCATATTGTCATATTTCTATACTAGCCTCTCACCTGCAACACTCAATCCACATCCACAGGGGAAGCAACACGATGAACAAATCCATTGCTCAGTTGTTTGCGCGTAACGCGCTTTCAATCGCGATCGGATCGGCTGCGCTTGGCTTAGGTACTGCACCTATGCTGGTGGAGGCGAACCAGCAAACGTCTGCTATTGTCGGTCAGGTTTATGACGCGCAAGGCAACCCAGCTGCCAACGCGACGGTTACGGTAACAGACACCCGCTCGGGCACGACTCGTAGCGTTAAATCAAACGAAACCGGTGCTTACTCGCTGCGTAACTTGGCCGTAGGCGGTCCTTACGAAGTGCGAGTTAACGGCGTAAAGCAAGCCACTATCCCGTCGATAGCTTTGGGTGACGCCTACGCGCTACCTCTGCAGATTGGCGGTGGTGACATCGAAGAAGTGATGGTGTTAGGCAAGCAGATGCTGATGAGCGTTGCCCCGGGTCCTTCTGCCAACTTTGGTTTGGCCGAATTAGAAGACGCTGTGGCTTACGATCGCGACATCAAAAACGTATTTGAAGTTGACCCTCGTTTAAATGTTTCTGGCGGTGCGGGTGCAGTGAACTGCGCGGGTAAGAGCCCACGCTTTAACACCACCACTTTAGATGGTGTGCGCTTTTCTGACCAGTTTGGTCTGAACGACAACGGTTACGGCACGGCGACTGGCATGCCTTTCCCCTACGACGCGGTAGAGCAGGTAGCGGTTGAGTTGGCGCCGTTTGACGTAAAATACAGCGGTTTCTCGGCGTGTAACATCAATGCTGTAACCAAGCGCGGTAGTAACGAGTGGACCGGTAGCTTGTTCTATGAATTGACCAACGAAGATTTTCGCGGCGACGAGATCGATGGTAAAACCTTCAACATCGAACCGTTCGAAGAAAAGCAGTATGGCTTCTCGGTAGCGGGCCCGTTGATCGAAGACACATTGTTCTTGAGCGTTGCCTACGAGAAGCAAGAGTTTCCTCGTTTCTTGGCACAAGGCTACGCAGGCTCGGGTAACGGTGAAGAGCGCGCTTGGTTGGATGAAGCAACGTTCAACCGTGTACGCGATATTGCGATTAACACCTACGACTACGATCCAGGTGGCTTGCCCGGCGATGGCGCACAAGAAGCGGAAAAAACCTTTGCGCGTATCGACTACAATATTTCGGACCGTCACTCGGCGTCTTTCGTTTACAACTACTACGAAGGTTTCCAGGATCGTGCATCCGATAGCGATGACAACGAATTTGAATTTGGTAATCACTACTACGTAAAAAGCGACGAAAGTACCACGTACTCGTTCGCCTTGAACAGCCAGTGGTCTGACAACTTGTCTACCGATATTTTCTTCGGTATGCAGGAGCAAAATGATGGGCAGGTAACCGTAGGTCCTAAAGATTTCGGTGACCACCAAATCTCCGATGCAGACCGCAACACCATTTATTTGGGTGCCGACGATTCTCGTCAGGCTAACGCATTGAGCTACGAAGCGGAGTACTTGCGCTTAAATGCAGAGTACCTGTTTGGTAAGCACATGATCAGCTTCGGTTACCATCGCGAATCATTGAGTGTGTTCAACTTGTTCGTACAGCACTCTAACGGTGGTGAGTGGGATTACTTTGACGATTCGGCCGGCAACGACCCATCCTGTGCGACTTTAACTGCTCAGGAGCGTAACGACGATCCGAACTGTGGCACGACGGGTTTAGACAAGTTTGAACTTGGCTTGCCTAGCCGTGTTTACTACGGAAGCGCGGGCGGTACGAACAACGCTAACGACGCAGCGGCTTCGTTCGAAAACACCTTGAATGCAGTATTCATCCAAGACGAGTTCACCTTGGATAACATCGATATGACCATTACTGCCGGTCTGCGCTACGAGTGGTGGGACGCCTCAGGCGCGCCTCGTTTGAACACAGCGTTTACCGCAGCTCAGGGCTTCAAAAACAACGCGACTATTGACGGCACCGATCTGTTAATGCCTCGTGTTGGCTTTACTTGGAACGTTGATGAGAGCTTAACAGTACGCGGTGGTTTCGGCCTGTACTCAGGCGGTAACCCCAACGTTTGGCTGTCTAACTCGTTCTCAAACGACGGTATTTCAAACGCTCAGTTCCAATTCCGTAACTTTGCGGGTGCGAACACTGTGCTGCAAGGTTTGCCAAACTCAGTGGTGCTATCAGGCGCTGGTCGTCCTGGCTACGATGTGCCGCAATCATTGGTGGATAGCGTCGCCGCTGTTACCGACGCGGATGCGAGCAACAACTTCTTAGCCTTGGTCGACCCTAACTACGAGCAGCCTGCTGAGTGGAAAGCAGCAGTCGGCGCAACTTACGACTACGGCGATGGATACGTGTTTGACGTAGATTACTTGTACACGCAAGGTCAAGACATGGCCTACTACGTAGACGTGTCCCAAGAGCGTATTGGTACTACGGCAGCTGGTAAACCAATCTATGACTATGCGGCGGGTAAAGGCGAAGACAACTACATGTTGACTAACTCAAGCCAGAACCCAGAAGCGCACATCTTTAGTGCAACCGTGCGTAAGTCATTCGACAATGGCATCGATATGCTTGCTGGATATGCTTATACCTACGCGGAAGACGTCAGCCCAATGACTTCGTCGGTAGCAGGGTCTAACTTCAGCAACTTGGCTTTGAATGATCTGGTTGAGCCTTCAGCGGCGGTGTCAAACTACGTGGTTCCGCACCGCTTCACGTTCCGCTTGCGTTACAGCAACAACTTCTTCGGTGACAATGCCACACGCGTGTCTCTGTACGGCTTTGCTCAAGAAGGTCAAGCGGGCAGCTACGTGATGGGTTCGGTCGACCAAGAAGGTGATGGTTTCTTCGGTCGTCACTTGTTGTACGTGCCTAAAGGCGAGAGCGATCCAAACGTAGTGATTGATCCCAACTTCGATTACGCAGCCTTCGAGAAATGGCGCAAAGGTCAAGGCCTAGGCACCGGTTTTGTTGAGCGCAATGAGACCAACGCTGACTGGACTTACCGCATGGACTTGCGTGTTGACCAAGAAGTGAACCTGTTCGGCGACACCAAAGGTGTTGTGTACGCCAAGATCTACAACTTTACCAATTTCTTGAACAGCGATTGGGGTAAGATCAACGATGCACAGTTCTTCTCGCAGCAGGTTGTTACCTCTTCGATTGATGATCAGGGCCGCTACGTGTTTGAGCGTTTCTCAGCACGTGATGTGAACGATCTGCAAGAAGAGCGTTCGTTGTGGGAAATCCGCATCGGTCTATCGGTTAAGTTCTAAGATCGACACGAGTGAATGGAAGTACGATAATCCCCGCCTCGGCGGGGATTTTTTTGTCTCCGAGAATGGTCTAAGGGGTCGATGTGCATCGAGAACAGGGTTTAGCATTTAAGCGTTTTGGCAGCCGTCTCGCGGCACTGGTTTTGCTCGGAGTAAGCACACCCTTTGCTACAGCCGCGATTGATGATGTAACAAGCAGCCGCATTGCGTTTGGTTCGTGCGCTGTGCAAGATCAGCCCATGCCGGTCTGGTCAGCGGTGGTAGATCGTGACCCTGACGCATTTTTGTTTTTGGGCGATAACGTTTACGCTGATACTGGCGCCTATAAGCTCATGCCTTCCCCTCGCAACTATGAGGTAGCTTATGAACGCCTGAAAAAGAACCCCGATTTTAATAAATTTCTCGTCGCGAGTCGGGCTCGTGAAATAGACGTTTTCGCCACGTGGGATGACCACGATTATGGGCTCAACGATGGCGGGGAAGAGCACACGGAGCGCTTAGAAGCCAAAAAGGCCTTCATCGACTTCTTTAGCCCACTAGGTCTTGCTGAGACTTCACCTGACCAGCCGGGTATCCACAATGCGTCTGTGATTGAACTGGCTGATTTAAAAGTCCAGGTGGTGATGTTGGATACACGCAGTTTTCGTTCGCCTTTTGTGAAATCGAAAAACCCAGAAGTCTGCGAACGTGGTGGGTGGGTATTTAGCAGCGATTCAGACGCCACTATTTTGGGTGAGGGTCAATGGGTTTGGCTGGCTGAACAACTTCTGCAGCCCGCAGATTTGCGATTAATCGTTTCCAGTATTCAAGTTCTTCCTACCGAGCAGTGCTTTGAAAAATGGGCGAACTTTCCGGCAGAGCGCGAGCGTTTACTACGTTTAATCGCACATAGCCGGGCAGAGGGTGTTGTGCTGTTGAGTGGTGACAGGCACTCCAGTGAGATCAGCGTGATCAATCGGCAAGACGTGGGCTATCCGCTCTATGAAATTACCTCAAGTGGCTTGAATAACGCACTGCGTGGTCGCTTTAACGTCGCTGATGAGCCTAATAAATTCCGCGCGCTTGATGCAAACGTCAGCGACAACAGCTTTGGCGAGATTGAAATTATAGGCGCTGGCGCTGAGCAATCGCTGATTTTTAGGTTAATTGATGAGGGCGGGGTTGAGCTACAGGTCCTCGAAGTCGCTCTCCAACATCTCAGAGCAAGGTAGATTGAGTTCGTCTGCAATCAGAAACTCTTGGCATATCTGACTTTCTGTTGTTATTGTATTAAAAAAATAGAATACACAGGAGAAGGTATGGTTAGAACAGCAGCCGTGAGCGAATGTATGCATCGTTCGCCCCTTACAATTTCAGAGAACGCTAGCATCGCGCAAGCCGTGCAGGTCATTGTCGATAACAAACTGACGGGCATTACAGTGGTCAATGATCATGGCGTAGTGGTGGGCGTCCTCTCTGAAATCGACTGTCTTAAAGCGATTTTGAATTCTATCTATAACGACGGTGATCCTGATCATCGCCTAGTTAATGAATTCATGACGACGAAACTGAACACGTGCACACCAAGCGACAGCATTGTTGAAGTGGCGCAAAGCATGTTGGAGACTCAGCAGCGTCGCCGTCCTGTCCTAGAAGATGGTAAACTCGTCGGTCAGGTGAGCTCGGGGAACGTACTGTGGGCTTTAATGGAGTACTCTCGACGCAAAGCCTAGCCATTGACCGGTTTTGCGCTATTTGGTGAAGAATCGGTGTTGTTTGAATTGTCTTTTCTAGCCTGGCTGGGTTTGCTAGTCAGCGCTCTACTGATCGGTATGGCGAAAACCGGTTTGCACGGTGTGGCCATGCCGACCGTGCCTCTGCTTGCACTCATGTTTGGTGCCAAAGACTCGACAGGTATTGCCCTAGGGATGCTGGTGGCCGCCGACGTTATGGCGGTGCTTTATTACCATCGACACGCCGATTGGGGCGTATTGTGGCGTGTTTTTCCTGCCGCTGGGGTGGGTGTCGTGCTTGGAACGCTCATGGGCGACCTAATTACCGATGCGGGTTTTGCGTTGGCTATGGTGATATTTATTGTCGTGTCGCTGTTGCTTATGGTTTGGCAGGAGCTCAAGCAGTCCGTTTGGGTCCCT
>NZ_CBFHWH010000113.1:0-1395 GCF_965659035.1 Aequoribacter sp.
ACGATCGATTCGGGGCAAATCGACGATATCATGGCTGGCCGTGAACCTCGTGAGCCCTCGGATTGGAGCGGTTCGAACGGTACGAGCGGTGGCGATACCACCACCAAAGCGGAACAAGACGTCAAGGGTGGTGACAATGTCACGCCAATCGGTGGTCCCGCCAGCGAACACTAGAGCTAATGACGAGTGAGATAAGCCTCGACCGGTGTTACGTTGCTGGTCGCGAGCTGACATTCCCTGCGGTGATGGGCGTGGTGAACACCACGCCCGATTCGTTTTCTGATGGTGGCACGCTTTACCAATCCACACGATTGGACCTAGACAAAGCCTTCGATCGCTGTGCCAAAATGGTCCAAGAAGGTGCGACCATTTTGGATATTGGTGGCGAAAGTACTCGACCAGGATCCGACCCCGTTAGTGTCGAACAAGAGTTGGAACGCGTTATACCGTTGGTGGAGCGTTTGGCTCGATCGTTCGATGTAGCGCTGTCACTTGATACCTCTACGCCTCAAGTTATGCTTGAGGGAGCGCTGGCGGGCGCTCACATTATTAACGACGTCAGAGCCTTGCGGCGCGAGGGTGCGCTTGAGGCCGCGGCCAGCACTGACTTAGCTGTATGCCTGATGCACATGCAGGGTGAACCTAAAACGATGCAAGCACAGCCAACCTACGATGACGTTGTGCAAGACGTCAGCGGGTTTTTGAGCCAGCGAATCGAAGATTGCCTAACGGCAGGCATCGATAAAAAGCGCCTGTGGATTGATCCAGGATTTGGTTTTGGTAAGACTCTGTCGCATAATATCGAACTAATGCAAAACATTTCTTACTTTTGTAATGGCAACCACCCGGTCCTAGTGGGTGTCTCTAGAAAATCTATGATTGGCGCTATTACGGGTAAAGATGTGGACGAACGATTAGCCGGAGGGCTGGCACTGGCAACCGTTGCATTGATGCAAGGTGCCCACATCATCCGTACTCACGATGTCGATGCGACTATGGATGTTGTAAACGTGGTTAGGGTGCTTAAGGGGGAACAATGAGCAAGCGCTATTTTGGAACGGATGGAATTCGCGGTGAAGTGGGTGTAGCACCGATTACCCCTGATTTTATGCTTAAGCTCGGTTGGGCTGCTGGCAAAGTCTTTGCGGCGAAAGCGGGCAAACAGCGCCCTCTAGTGGTGATTGGTAAAGACACAAGAGTGTCTGGCTATATGTTCGAATCGGCTTTAGAGGCTGGTTTGGTGGCCGCGGGCGTCGATGTTCGTTTACTTGGCCCAATGCCAACCCCGGCTGTTTCAGTAATGACCCAAACTTTGAATGCGACTGCTGGCATTGTAATTAGTGCATCGCACAATCCTTTTCAGGACAACGGCATCAAATTCTTTGGCCATGACGG
>NZ_CBFHWH010000113.1:1495-5487 GCF_965659035.1 Aequoribacter sp.
GCGACTGCTGGCATTGTAATTAGTGCATCGCACAATCCTTTTCAGGACAACGGCATCAAATTCTTTGGCCATGACGGTGGCAAGTTGGGTGATGAGCTCGAGTTTGAAATCGAGGCCATGATCGATCGTCCGCTAGAGACTTCGGGTTCGAGTGCCTTGGGCAAAGTCGTGCGCATTAACGATGCGGGCGGCCGTTATATTGAATATTGCAAATCGACCGTGCCTAGGGGTTTTAGCCTGGCGGGTTTAAATTTGGTGGTGGATTGCGCGAACGGTGCGACTTATCACGTAGCGCCAGCGGTTTTTCAAGAATTGGGCGCCAACGTGACAAAAATTGGTACCGAGCCCAATGGCTTTAACATTAATGCCGGTGTTGGCTCGACGGATATGAGCGCTCTGGCTGCACAGGTTCGACAAACCCAAGCGGATTTGGGTATCGCTTTCGATGGCGACGGTGACCGAGTGCTCTTTGTTGACCATCAGGGCGCAGAAATTGATGGTGACCAGTTGCTGTACGTTATGGCGAAATCACGTCAGCAGCGTGGTTGTAACGATCAAGGCGTCGTGGGTACATTGATGTCAAATCTTGGGTTGGAAGTCGGTCTTAAAGCCCTTGGCCTCGGATTTTTCCGGGCAAAAGTCGGTGATCGCTACGTGAAAGAGGCTATGTTGGCGCATGGCTGGGTGTTGGGGGGCGAATCGTCAGGACATTTAATCTGCACCGATGTGTCGAATACAGGGGACGGTATTGTTTCTGCTTTGCAGGTTTTGCGCGCGGTGGTCGAGAGCGGTGACAGTCTTCGTGCGTTGTGCTCTGAAATGGATATGATGCCGCAAACGATGATTAACGTGCGTATGTCTGAGCGCGTTGATATTACTGCTAATCCGCAAGTGCAGGCTGCGGTTGCTGAGGTGGAGTCGGCATTAGGCGACTCGGGTAGGGTATTACTGCGTCTGTCGGGCACCGAGCCTTTAGTGCGTGTGATGGTCGAGGGTAGCAATGCCAGCACCGTAAACGATTTATGTGCGAGTTTGGCGACAAAAGTTGAGCAGGCACTCGCAGATTGACTTGTAACGAATCCGTGCTTTCGATAGACTTGCGCGCGCTTTAGAGGTGATGCTATGCCAAACGCCTTAGTCGTCGGCAATTGGAAAATGTGGGGATCACGAGAGCAAGCTAAAACGCTTGCATCGAATGTTGCTGGGTCTAGCCAATCTGGCGTTGAGTGGGGCGTTTGCCCACCATTTCCCTATCTTCAAATTGCGATCGATCAGCTTGGTTGCGATCGGGTAGGTGCGCAAACGGTGAGTGCCGATCAGGCCGTGCCGCATACTGGCGATGTCAGCGCTGAAATGTTAGCTGATCTTGGCGTGCGATGGGTGATTGTTGGTCACTCCGAGCGGCGTGCAGAGCGACATGAAACAAACGCACTTGTGCGAGCGCAGGTTGAACGAGCCCTGAGTCAAGGCTTAGTGCCGATCGTTTGCGTTGGAGAAACCCTAGAGCAACGCAATGCCGGACAGGCGGAGTCGGTTGTCATAGAGCAACTTGACGCGGCTTTGCAGGGCTTGGCGCCCACGACCGATTTAGTCGTAGCCTACGAGCCGGTTTGGGCGATTGGAACGGGCGTTGTGGCAACACCTGAGCAGGCACAGGCAATGCATGCCCTTGTGCGGCAGCGAGTAAAAGATTTGGGTTTGAGCGACCGAACGCCTTTATTGTATGGGGGCAGCGTCAAACCGGATAACGCCGAAGGCTTGTTTGCCTTGGCAGATGTCGATGGCGCCCTGGTGGGTGGAGCATCGTTAGACGCGCAAGCGTTTTTAGCAATTATTGATGCCGCGGCGGCGGCAAAGGCCGAATAGGCAAGAGAATATGGAACAGATTATTTTAGTAGTACATTTGTTGGTGGCCTTGGCGATCATTGGTTTGATTATGATCCAGCAGGGTAAAGGTGCCGACATGGGTGCGTCTTTTGGTGCAGGTGCGTCGCAAACTTTGTTGGGTAGTGCGGGTAGCGGTAATGCCCTAACTAAGGCGACTTCTTGGTTGGTGGCGGCATTTTTTGCAACCAGCTTCGCCCTAGCGGTTGTAGCTAATGAGAAGACAGCACCGGTAGAAGATTTGGGTATTGAAATTCCAGTAGAGGCAGAGGCACCAGCGAGTGACTTGCCCGTTGTGGATGATGAGCCCGAGGCAATGAGCCCAACAAGCGACTTGCCGACTGTTCCTGATTCAGGGGACAATTAAGCAGTAACAAAGCCGAAGTGGTGGAATTGGTAGACACGCCATCTTGAGGGGGTGGTGAGCATAGCTCGTGCGGGTTCAAGTCCCGCCTTCGGCACCAACCATTCGACTAAAGTGATTTAGTCATCGCAAGTATCTAATCAGTCACTCCGTTCTCGTCGCGGGACTACCCCGGCCTTCGCTGTTTCCTCGCGCGCGGTATCGCGCTCGGGCTCAGGCGTGATTCGCTGTTCGAATCACCCCGCCTTCGGCACCAACCATTCGACTAAAGTGATTTAGTCATCGCAAGTATCTAATCAGTCACTCCGTTCTCGTCGCGGGACTACCCCGGCCTTCGCTGTTTCCTCGCGCGCGGTATCGCCGTCTCTGAAGGGCCGAGGGGAGGCCACAACATACTTTATGCATACTGTTGCAGCCCAGATACCTTAGAAAGGATTTTTAGCCCCCATCATTCCCCAGCTAACATCTTGGCCGCGGCCCGTTGATAGGCGCCGGCTTTGAACTCACCGTAACCGCCCACGAACGGAGTAGTCGAGAAATAGACACTGACGAAATCACGCTTGGGATCGATGTAGATCATCTGTAAGAGGTTCCCGCTCTTAGCGATCGCGCCGTCATCCCAGACGTAATCAAACTGAAGTGCGTTGCCCTGAGCCGCTTCGTTGAATTGTACTTCCGATGATTTCAACTTGGCGCCCTTGCGAAAACGCTCTTTGTCGACATTTTCGTGAAGGATCTTCATCATTTCTCCAGTCACGACTCGCTCCGATGCTACTGCACTCCAGCTTGGCGTGAACATCACCCCGAACTTCGCATAATCCTCGGGGGCCACCATGGCGAACCCTACCGGCAGTGCAGTCCCATCGGGCGCAAGGCCGAACATCATCGGCTGGCGGGCATAAAGCTTCGACCAGACCCGTTCCTCGAACACTTCCACAAAGGGCTTGTTCTCGACATTCTCAATTAACCGGGTCAAGACAGTCGTATTGAGCGATGCGTAGCGCATCACATCACCCGGCTTTTCGTTAGTATCTAACTTCTTCTGATCGCGAGCCACGTCGATCCAGCCTTCGGGCAGCCCTGTCGTCGCACGAGGATTGCCTGAAGTGGCGGCAAGAAAGCGCGTGACGGGAGAATCGGGTTGCAGAAGGGCTACGACAGTTTCCTCATTGTCGAGGCCCGTGGTCATATTTGCCACGTCCGAAGTAGACACATCATCCCACACGGTACCACTCAACTCCGGCACGTATTCGGTAATCGGTTTTCTGAGATCGACCTTACCTTCGGAGATCAGCTGCATAAGGACCAAGCCAACGGTGATTTTAGCGGTAGAGGCCGTCAAGTGCCGGTCGGTCGGGCGCATGCCAGGATAACTCTCGTAGACCACCTTACCCTTATGCACCATGATCATTGCTTGGGCGCGGTAAAGCGGATCGACCATATACTCCTGAAGCGATAAATCCCCCTGACTCGTGGACTGCTTTAGATTGAGCAATTCAGGCCGGAGATTCCGCTCTAATGTTTTGTATTCGACGTTTGGCGAGGCTTCGGCTGAGGGCATGAACTCGTCCAGATGCATGGCGTAGTAGAGCGCATGATCACCACCCATTTGGAAATGAAAGTTGCCCCAATTCTCTCGCGCCTTGCGAATAAACTCGGGCGTAAAGGCCTCTTTGGAGACTGCGACACTTACCGGTAAGGTGACGCGTGCCCCCTCAACCTTCAGCGCTTGCACGACCTCAGG
>NZ_CBFHWH010000114.1:0-4208 GCF_965659035.1 Aequoribacter sp.
ACAAGCGCAGGTCGTTCAGATAAGCCGAAATTGACCAAAACTGAAACCGCTAACACGAACAGTAAACCGATGACCATTCCTTGGGACGAAATCTGAAGAGCATCAATACCGATCTGTGAATCAATCAAGATCAAGCCCCAGCAATTTTTCCAAGGTCGAAAGATCAAAAGGTTTTGGTAGTACGACGCAGTTACGGTAGATCGAATCGTGGCCTCTCGGAGGCTCGGTAACACGTGCGGTAATTAAGATCACGTTCTCAATAGGCAGTGGGGGTGACAACTCGGTCACCAGACTCAAACCATCACGCCCAGGCAGAGTCATATCAATTAGGGCATGCGACAAAAAGTCGGAATGCTCTCGATCGGTCAAAGAAAATTCGTTATTCCGCATGGCTCGAATACATTGCTCCGCTGAGTCGTAACCCACGACTCGCACATCTTGCAGTTGAGCCCACCGCACTAGACTGCGTCGCACCCCCTCATCGTCTTCAACGATAAGTAAACCTGAGGGTTTGTATTCAATACTCATAAATCTGTGAACTTTCCTCGGAACAGACAAACAGCAGGTTTACGGGATCTTTTACCCACTCTACTGCAGCTGGCAACGTTATCAATTGCCCCAAAGGGCAAATATCGACTTATCAGCTGCCCCAAAGTGCAGTTGTTAATGTGCAAAGTCGGCCCCAAGGGGCAATTAACTTTTGCAAAAGGATCGATATGCTTATAGCAGGTTAGAAAAGGAGATCTGATATGGCAAGTGAAAGTACAATGACCGAAGCACTGCGAACAGGCGATCTGATTCGCCACGGCAGGACGTCGCTAGGTATGACGCAAGCTGAACTCGCGCATTTCCTCGCCCAACGTAGCTCGGTCTTTACGGGGGTCGATACGGTGACCATTAGCCGCTGGGAGGCGAGTCGAGTCTATCCCTCGACCAAACGGCTGATCGCATTCGCGAAGATTTTATATCCGCAGCACACTCGGACCACTCTTAAGCACATGATCAAAGACCGACCGAGGGGCAGCCAGGCTTGCCCGATAAGCAAAGTAAATACTTACACTCACCATCCCTATCTGATCGGGGAAGAGAATCGAGCCTTGATTTGTAGCACGAATATAGACCGATTAATCAGTGGCTCCAGCCGTTGCGTAGATCCATTTTACCAGGCACTGCAAAACGCTGAATCTTCCGATAATCGGGACCATGATTTTAAGCTAATGGTTACCGACCCATCGACCGACGAAGTATTTGGCCACCTAGTCGCATCAACAATACAACTTGCACACCCCGAGCAAAGCAGCTATCGGGGCATCATCATTTCATCGATGTATGCTGGCAGTAACACAATATTTGAGTTTCTATTTAGTCAATTCTTCCGTTTTGCAGTTCAACAAGACGTCGATGCGTTTTATTTTATTGCCTGCGATCAGCAACAACGAAGCTTTGCAAAGCGATTGGGCATGACAGGCGCTCGCTTATCTTTGCCGCAGGACGTAGAATTTTTTATCAAGTACCGAGACGCTGAGGTTTTTGTGGGCAGCTACTACGACGTGCTCGCGCATCCCGATTTTTCAGGCCTTTTTGCGAGTGACATCCCAGGCTACCCAATGCAGCAAGAAGAGGAAGCTCGCGCTGAGCGACAATCAGAGGAAGCTGCTAAGACCGGCTAGGCTCGTATCGCGTTCGCGACGCCCTCACATGGACTAAGAGCCGGGCTAGTCTGCAAGCAGTAACACCGTTATGCTGGTTTGAAATATAATCAGGAGGTAAGTATGACTGCTCGCGTAGCACTTGTAACAGGCGCCAGCCGAGGCGCCGGGGCTGGGATCGCAAAGGGCCTGGGCGAACTGGGCTACACCGTATACGTTACTGGCCGCACCATTACCCCCGGTGATGCCAAAGGCTGGGACGGGTCGGTGTTACCGGGCACGGTAGCTGAGACCGCCGCGGAGATTACCGCCCGTGGCGGCAAAGGGATTGCCGTCGTATGTGACCATTCGGACGACACCCAGGTGGCAGCGCTATTTGAACAAATCAAACGCGAGCAGGGCCGTTTGGACATGCTCGTGAACAACGCAACCTATATTCACCATCAACTGATCGAGAAAAAACCGTTCTGGGAAAAGGAACTGGATGCGGTAAATATTCTGGACGTTGGTTTACGATCGGCCTACGTCGCAAGCTGGTACGCTGCGCAAATCATGGTACCCCAAGGCTCAGGCTTGATCGGTTTTGTTTCGTCTTTTGGCGCCGACTGCTACATGCATGGACCAGCCTACGGCGCGCAAAAAGCGGGCATCGATAAATTTGCCCACGACATGGAGCACGATCTACGAGGTACCGGAGTCGTATCGGTATCGCTCTGGCTCGGTCCGCAGATCACCGAGCGCTCGGAAATAGCACGCAAAACCAACCCCGAGCAATATGAAGAGTTCATCGCCTATGCTGAAAACCCAGAATTTTCAGCACACATTTTTGATGCCATCGATCACGCAAGTAATCGTGACGAACTGTCAGGTCAGACGCTGATTGGTGCTGAAATCGCATTAGAACTGGGCATCAAAGATCGCGGCGTAGACCGACCATCGCACCGTGAAATGCTAGGCAACCCGCGGCCTAAAAATCCTGCTGCCGTTTACTAGAAGAAGTGACTAGGGTGCTCTGGCGATTGCGCCACGACACCCTCCGGCCCGCCTGGGCTCCACACCTCAGTTTGCTGGTGTCAGCCTTACATCACATCGGCGAGGGTGCGGGCTGCCACATCCACACGCAATGAACCGGGCTCGTAGTTACAGACCATGACCGTGCGATACTCAGTTCGAGATTTGGCGATACGCCAGCCAGCTTCGGTTTTAACATAATCATCATGATACAAGGCGCTCAGCATCGTCAGCGTGTGATCTTGAGTATTGATGTTGCGGTAGTTCAGCGACCAGACGCCTTTTGCAGTTTTCTCATCAAGGATCTCGATCTCGGGGTTGGCGCCGTGATGCATGTCGAGAACATAATCATGACATCCGCGTGGTACAAACACATCATCAACAAAGGTGTCGCGATTATCGCAGTACCCGAAGTAGTCCATGTCCACAATGGCGCCTTGGGCGACAAAGCACTCTCGCACAGCTTCTGGTTCTTGCTTATCACACGCGTTCAGGTACCTCGCCTTTAAGGCTTTGATTTCCTCGATGGCCTCAATACGCTCAACGCGCGCCAGCAACTCTTTTATTGTTTGATCCATGACCTTCCCCTCGTAGTCGAACGCCTCGATCCTACACAAGTTTACAGCGAAGGTCTTGCGACCCAGAGCAGCAGATTTACTACAAATGAGTGCCTAGGTCAGGCCGCCGACGAGGCAGTATTTTATTTCTAAGTACTCGTCAATACCGTACTTAGAACCTTCACGCCCAAGACCCGAATGTTTTACGCCGCCAAAAGGCGCCACCTCGGTTGAGATGATCCCCTCATTTACGCCTACCATGCCGTATTCTAGGGCTTGCATGACACGCCAACTTCGACCCAAGTTTTGGGTGTAAAAATAGGCGGCTAGGCCGTATTCAGTCGCGTTGGCGATGGCAATGGCTTCATCTTCGGTGCTAAATCGCACAACAGTCGCAACTGGTCCGAAGATCTCGTTACTGAAGATCGCCATCTCAGGGGTCACCTCGGTCAATACTGTGGGCGCATAAAAGGCACCATCGCCGTCAACGCGATGGCCGCCAGCCACAATTTTGGCGCCTTTGTCGCAGGCGTCTGTCATCAGCATCTCAACTTTATCGAGAGCCGCATGGTTAATCAGAGGTCCGACTGTCACGCCTTCCTCAGCGCCGTTACCCACCTTCATGGCGCTAACCCGCTCGCTGAGCTTAGCGACAAAGTCATCGTAAACCGAATCTTGAACTAAGAATCGGTTTACACAAACACAGGTTTGGCCTGCATTGCGATACTTCGAAACCATAGCGCCATCGACCGCGGCATTGATATCTGCATCGTCAAAAACAATAAAGGGGGCATTGCCGCCAAGTTCAAAGCTCAGTTTCTTCATGGTATCAGCCGACTGACGCATCAAGATTTTGCCAACGGCGGTCGAGCCCGTAAATGAGAGCTTTCGAATGGTATCAGACGCGCATAGAATGCCGCCCACCTGCGCGGGCTGAGTCGTTGTGATTACCCTAAACAAAGGCGTGGGAATGCCTGCCTGTTGCGCCAAG
>NZ_CBFHWH010000114.1:4308-5477 GCF_965659035.1 Aequoribacter sp.
TGCCGCCCACCTGCGCGGGCTGAGTCGTTGTGATTACCCTAAACAAAGGCGTGGGAATGCCTGCCTGTTGCGCCAAGCTCTCTAATGCCAATGCAGTTAGCGGCGTCGCTTCAGCAGGCTTTAAGACCATGGAACACCCCGCGGCCAACGCCGGGCCAGCTTTGCGTGTGATCATAGCGAGGGGGAAATTCCAAGGCGTGATCGCAGCGGCCGTTCCGATGGGCTGCTTCAGTACTAAGATCTGTTTACCTTCCGCGTGCGCAGGGATGACATCGCCGTAAACGCGCTTAGCCTCTTCAGCGAACCACTCTAAAAACGATGCACCGTAGGCGACCTCGCCTCGCGCCTCGGCCAATGGTTTACCGCATTCTGCCGTGATCAGTTGCGCGAGCTTTTCTTGATTAGCGAGAATGAGATCGTTCCACGCTTTAAGTTTTGCGGCCCGAGATTTGGCGGTTAGCGATGCCCAAGCGACGCGTGCTTGGTCTGCTTCAGCGATGATAACGTTGACTTCGCTATCACTCATATCACGTAAGGTCGCGAGCACCTTGCCTGTCGCGGGGTTGGTCACTACGAGACCTTGTTCACTCAATGCATCAGGATTCACCAAATCGGTCCAGGTTGTCATATTCGGCTCCAAATTTAAAAATGGCCCCGAGTGTACACCCTATCCCGATTTGGCTAAATGTCTTTATCGTGCCGCCCCCGGCTTACGTGGCACTCTGATAAGACTTAGTCATCTTCAACGTCGTAAGAGACCTTTTCGGCAATGCCGTCGGCAGGTCTTTCGTCTTTGATGCGCACCATATCGCCAGTGTTGAGCTGAGCGAAAAAGCCTGCAGCATCGACGCTGCGGTCGCTCTTATCTTTGAATTCAGCGCCCTGGACGTTGTAAGTCAATCCCAGAAGGGTGATCTCGATATTTGGGTTGCTACTATCAACGGGAGCCTTCACAACTTCATCGTCTGGATCGTCACGATCGAGCTCGGTGGCAAGCAGTTGCCCGCTGTTCAGGTAGGCCTCTACTTCCACAAAATCACCGGCGGACAAGTCGGCTAGGCCAAAGTTGCGCAGGTCGCTGACGTCATCGTCGAATCGCGTGCGGCTGTCAACTGACACCTGCACCGTACCTGTTGCTAAGCGCAAGGTTACGATAGATTGCTCGAGAT
>NZ_CBFHWH010000115.1:0-5463 GCF_965659035.1 Aequoribacter sp.
GCCGCTGACCCCAGTTCCATTGAAGCAATGTTGCACGAGGAGTTTCGTTACTTAACGCACTTTCAAACGGAGCTCAGTAAACCTCGTTTGCTAGCTTACTTGAGACAAAGCCCTGGGTTAGTCGAGACCTTCAAACTGGGTGATCGCTATGTCTTCTCTACGGGCGATCTAGCGCTCGTTTGGGGTACGGTTCAAACTCAGGGTCAAAACGACGAGTTTGAGTCTGTTACATCACGCTATTGGCACGTGTGGTATAAGCATGATTCCCAATGGTTTTTGTTAAGACGCCAAGCGGGCCTGCTTGACAGAGAAAACCGATAATCCTGATTCATCTCGATTCGAAACCCAATGTCTGCAGCGTCGGGCATGCCCAAGTGCGGTATTCTTTAGCATTGCAGGTCTCTTTTAATTGTGAAAAACTCTCAATAAGAAAAGAAGGTATTCACAATGTCTCGCAGACTGCTATTCGTGATTCTTGGGCTGTTTATCCTACTGACTGGATGCGGCCAGAATGAGAAATCCAACGAAACACCCGATTCGGACTACCAGCGTCGACTCATCGAGCGCTTGATTGACTTGTAGTTGAGGCAGGTCGCAACATCTCTCGACTACCCATATCAGATGCCCAGCTCAATCTCCCAGACCGCGACACCATTACGGCGGGAATGTGAGAGCTGCCGGGGCAGCTACTTCAGTCGCTTCATAGGCTCGTTTGAGGTAAATACCTAGCGATCATTGCGTAGTCGCAATGATCTATTGTGGCGCCGTCAGGAATAGGGATGCGAACAACGTGGCCAGATCCGGGCGCTACAGAAACCTGTTCGCCACGCTTGTTGGTAATTTGCTGAAGGGTAAAGTCGCAGTTTCCGGTGGGCGTCATCAGCTCGAGCTTGTCGTCTTGCTCGAATCGGTTGTTAACGGATATCACGAGTTCTTGGTGGGCGTTGTCGACCTCCAGTACTTCGCCGACAAACTGTTGGTAGTCTCCACGCGAGACGCCTTTTTCATAGTTTTGGAACTCGGCGGGTGGATGTCGTCGATAAAAGCCTTCGGTATATCCCCGGCTGGCGAGCTTTTCAAGCTCGTTCATGAGTGACATATCAAAGTCTCGTCCTGCCATCGCGTCATTAATGGCGCGACGATAAGTTTGCGCGGTGCGAGCGACGTAGTAGGGCGATTTGGTGCGCCCCTCGATTTTGAGGCAGTTAATACCGATATCGACTAAGGATTTGACGTGCTGGATGGCCCGCAAGTCCTTGGAATTCATGATGTAGGTGCCGTGTTCGTCCTCGAAGGCGGGCATTAGATCTGCAGGTCGGCCTTCTTCTTGCAGTAGGAATATTTGCTCTCTGCTGTCGGCGTTCGGGTCGTGCAAAGCTACGACATCGCCATTGGCATCTTCAGCGGCTTCGTGCGCTTGATACTTCCAGCGGCAAGTATTAGTGCAGGCGCCTTGGTTGGAATCGCGGTGGGTGATGTAGCCAGATAATAAACATCTACCGGAGTAGGCAATACACAGAGCACCGTGGATAAAGACCTCCAGTTCGATATCGGGGCACTGTTCGCGGATTTCTTTTACCTCTTCCAGAGACAACTCTCTGGAGAGAATGATGCGAGTCAGTCCGAGCTTTTGCCAGAACTTAACGGTGGCCCAATTCACGGCATTCGATTGAACCGACAAATGTATTGGTAGATCAGGCCAGCGCTCGCGAACCATCATTATGAGTCCGGGGTCGGCCATGATGATGGCGTCTGGCTTCATTGCAACGACAGGTTCCATGTCACGTAGATAGTATTTGAGCTTGTCGTTGTGAGGTGATACGTTGCTTGCGATGAAAAATTGCTTGCCATTTGCGTGGGCTTCATCCACCGCGGACGCTAATTTATCGATATCATTGAATTCGTTGTTTCGTACCCGAAGGCTGTAGCGTGGTTGCCCTGCATACACAGCGTCGGCACCGTACGCGAAAGCGTAGCGCATGGCTTTGAGGGATCCAGCGGGCGATAGGAGTTCAGGGGAGTTCATAGAGCGGCCAACACATGTTCAAAATCGCCGCGCATTATCGGAGCTTACCACCGCCCGAACAATGCGCTTGGGTGCGTGTTCCCAGTGTTACCAGGGGGATTTAGCCCTCAACTTGACTCATATCAAATATTACGCTGGCGAGGCCGACGCTTGATTTTTATGACTTAGTGGGGGCAAGTGCATCCAGTAACGCCCTTGTCACTTCACTCGCTCGAGCATACGTAATGTTGTGGTTGCCTTCATCTAAGGTTGTCGAGGTTAATTGTGGCACGTCTTCCGCCATTTCTGCCAAGCCACAGTAGGGGACCACTTGATCTGCTGTGCCCCAAATCGCGTGCACCGGAATGTTCGTTTGTCCAACGAGCTGATAACGGTCGCCTAGATCTCCCATTGGATAGGACCTAAGAGTCGACAGTAAGGCATTCGTGTAGCCTTTGTAGTTGGCCTGTTGCTCAAATAACGGGAGCATCTCGGCTGGCGCCGCACCTGAATTCACTTCTTCGCGGATGGATTTTATTGCGTAGTGTTTACCAAATACGGTGGCGATATAGTCACCGAGCACTGGCTTGGCCAGAGCGCTTAGCGAGCCTGAATTACCCATGTAGCCAGCTGGCGCGATTAAAACAAGTTGTTTAACTTGTTCTGGATGCTCTGCAGTAAAATCAATGACGTTGGCTCCCCCCATAGAGTAGCCAACCATGGTTACTGGTGTTTTTAAGTCCAGTCCTTCGATGACGTCCAGAAGTTCCTGACGATATAAATTGCTGTCGTAGGGGCCCTTGGGGCGGTCAGAGAAGCCGCGTCCCAAATGATCAAAGGTAATGACTTGAAAGCCAGCATCGACGAGCTCAGGTTTTACTTGATTCCAAACAAATTTAGGCGTGCTGAAGCCGTGAACCAGAATCACTGCAGGCGCGTTCTCGTCGCCGTCACGCGTATACGATAAGCGCCCTTGATCGGTATCTAAGTATAAACCGCCTAGAGTGTCTTGCTCAGTTCTGTCGAGCGGTGCGGAGGTCAGTAAGATGTAGCTATAGGGTATGGCGGTTATCACGACGACTAATGCGACAAGCCAAAGGATGATCTTTGCCAGAATGTGCATGGGGAGCCCTCAGTTTTTTATTGTACTCGGATCGTAATGGAACATCCCCATGGATGCCAGACAAGCTTTTCATTTTGGGTTACAGTTAGGCTTTTACATCATAACAAAAGGGCCCATCATGTCTGAACGAGTCAACATCGAAGTTGCCAACCACATCGCCGTTGTGACGCTTAACCGCGCCGATAAAATGAACGCTTTGGACCCAGAGATGTTTAAAGCAATCAACAACACGATTGATGCGCTTAGAACTATGGATGATGTCAGAGTGGTCGTACTAAAAGGAGAGGGGCGCGCGTTCTGTGCTGGTTTGGACCTAAGTAACTTCACCAATTCGGGAGGCAGCCCTGGCTCTGATTTGATCGAGCGCACCTACGGGCTTGCAAATGCCTGGCAGCAGGTGGCTTGGGGGTGGCGCGCTCTCGAGGTGCCGGTTATCGCTGCGGTGCATGGCATCGCGTTTGGTGGCGGCTTTCAAATCATGTCGGGCGCCGATATTCGCTTCATTCACCCCGATACACGGTGCTCTATCATGGAGATGAAATGGGGTTTGGTGCCCGATATGGGCGGCTTCCCGTTATGGCGCGGCATCGTACGCGAAGATCATTTGCGACAGTTGATTTATACCAATGACGAATTCTCTGGGACTCAAGCGCAGGCTATGGGTTTCGCTACACACGTGGCAGCTGATCCTCTAGAAGATGCCATGGCCCTAGCCAAGGTTATTGCCGGCAAGAACCCGGCGGCCATTCGCGGTAGCAAGCGTATTTGTAATCTTTTGGGTGAGGGCAGCGACGCCGAGTTGCTGATGGCCGAATCCGTCGAGCAAGACAAGGTCATTGGCAAACCCAATCAAATTGAAGCCGTCATGGCGCAAATGGAAGGGCGTGCGGCAAACTTTCAATAGGTAGCGAGCATGTTGTGTATGGCGCTTCCGAGGCTTTTTAGTTTTCGCCGCTGTCCCTATGCGATGCGCGCTCGTATGGCGCTCTATCAAGCTCGTATTACGCTCACACTGATTGAAGTTGAGCTTAAAAATAAACCTGAAGCGATGCTGACCTTATCGCCAAAAGGCACTGTGCCTGTGCTGGCCTTGCCAACCGGCGAGGTCTTAGATGAGAGTCGTGATATTCTTTTTTGGGCACTTGCGCAAGCCGATCTTGAAGGGTGGTTGGCCCCCGGTCCGGAGCACATTGAGACTTTGATTGACGAGTGCGATCAGGTGTTTAAGCCTTGGCTAGATCGCTATAAGTATCATGTCGGTTATCCGGAGCACAGCCCCGAATACTATCGCTCACAAGCGCTACGGACGCTGAATGCCTGGGATGCACGGTTACAAGATTCAGAGTTCCTGTTGGGCTCAAAACCCAGTGCCGCGGATGTGGCCTTATTCCCATTTGTGCGACAGTTTGCGAACGTTGATCGCGCATGGTTCGACTCGCAGCAAGATCTGCAGGCACTTAGAAACTGGTTAGGTTACTGGTTAGAGCATCCGATGTTTGCCGCTGTTATGGACAAACGCTTGGAATTCTCGTTCTCGGAGGCTCCCTAAATTTTTGCCGCTGGCCGACCTTTTAACCAAATCAACATGCCGCTTACTGCGACCAAAGCCGGTACCGTTGAGATCACCACAGTGGTCCAGCCAAAACTGGATAGCAAGGTCCCCGCCAACAAACTGCCTAGGGCAGAGGTGCCAAAAACTGCGGCGTCATTGATGCCTTGGACTCTGAATCGCTCAGACGCCCGATAGGTGCTAACCAGCAGTGTGGTACCGCCAACAAACATAAAGTTCCAGCCGACGCCTAAAAGAATCATTGAGATCGCGTAGTGCATGACTTGCTGGCCTGCGAGTGCTGCCCCGAGTGTTATTACGTAAGCGATTAGCCCCAGAGTGATGATGGGTTTTTCGCCGAAGCGCGTAATGAGAAGGCCAGAAAATAATGAGGGAACGTACATCGCCAGAACATGGGCGCGAATAACCTCCGCCGTATCGGTCAGGCTGTGGCCGTCGTGTACGTGCATCGATACCGGCGTGGCTGTCATGATGTAAGTCATGACGCCGTAGCCGACGGTACCCGAGAGTACTGCCAACAGAAAATAAGGATTTTGGGCAATTTCTCGTAGCCCACGAGCTGCCTGATCGGGATGTTCGTCGGTATCGTCGATCATTTTTGGTAGAGACAAACATGCAAGCAATATCGCGGCAATGCAAAATAGGCCCGCAGCCGCCCGCAGAGCGCCCAAGAATGCGCTGTCGGAAAATCGTTCGCCTTGAGCAATGAGCTCTGGTCCTAAGAACGCGCCACCTATACTGCCAATTAATATCAAACTGATGGCG
>NZ_CBFHWH010000116.1:0-5426 GCF_965659035.1 Aequoribacter sp.
AACGAGATCGAAGTAGGCAAAGGAATCGCAAGAGCTATCTCAGAGGGCGTTTGTGAGCGATCGGAGCTTTGGATTACCTCGAAACTGTGGAACACCTTTCACCGCGCAGAGCACGTGGAACCAGCGTTTCAGAAAACACTGTCTGACCTGGGCCTAGACTATTTAGATTCGTACCTTATCCATTTTCCTATCGCACAACCGTTTGAACCCTTCGAGACACGGTATCCGCCCGAGTGGGTCTTCGATACCGAAGTTGACGAGCCGAAAATGCAGGTTGAACGGGTTCCACTATCTGAGACATGGGGGGCGATGGAGTCTTTGGTCGACTCGGGGCGTGTTCGTCACATTGGCGTTTGCAACTACAACAGCGGTTTGCTTCACGACCTGATGGCCTATGCACGGATCGCACCGTCAGAGCTTCAAGTCGAATTGCATCCCTACTTGACGCAAGAGCGTTTGTTGCGATTGGCATCGGATTACGGTCTCGCGGTCACTGCATTTTCGCCCCTTGGTGCCAGCTCTTATCTAGAGTTGGATATGGCTGACAGCGCAGAAGCCGTGATCGATCTACCCATTATTCGCGAAATTGCGGAGGCGCACGGGAAATCGCCGGCGCAAGTGGTTTTACGTTGGGGTATACAACGCGGTTGTTATTTGGTTACCAAGAGCACGCGCTCCGAACGCTTGCTTGAAAACCTGGATGTCTTTGATTTTGAACTCTCGGCAGAGCAAATGTCTGCAATAGCCGCTCTTAATCAAAATCGTCGTTTTAACGATCCCGGCAACTTTTGCGAAGCCGCTTTCGGCAAGTTCTACCCGATATATGACTAGGACGCACTCATGACTTACACCAGTACTTTGGCCGTTGATCTGCAGTTTCAACAAGAGCCTTTTCCAACCGTGATTGTCAATGATGGGTCAGTGACCACGCTCGCCGAGGCGGAGGCTTGGGTCGAATCAAACCTGGACCGTTTAAAGCGCGAGCTCGATTGCACGGGGGCGCTTTTATTTCGTGGTTTTCCCATAATGGATACGCAGGACTACGACGGATTTTTCAGCGCATTTGGTTATCGACAGTTCACCTACAAGGAATCGCTTTCTAATGCGGTTCGCATAAACCATACCGAGAAGGTGTTCACAGCGAACGAAGGGCCTCGTGACGTGGCGATTTACATTCATAATGAGATGGCGCAGACGCCTATTACGCCAAATGTCATCTCGCTTTTTTGCCAAAGCGCGGCTGAGCATGCTGGGGAAACGATGCTGTGTCGGTCCGATTGGATCTACCAGGGGCTGTTGGCTCTTGAACCCACCCTAACCGAAAAGTTAGAGCGGGTAGGCATAAAATACACGACACGAATGCCAGCCGATGACGCGCTCGACTCGGGTCAGGGGCGAAGCTGGCGAAGCACGCTCAGTGTTGAAACCAAAGCAGAAGCCGAAGCTCGTTTGACTGCGCTCGATTATACGTGGGTCTGGCACGAAGATGGTTCACTCTCTGCACAGACATCTGCGCTGAGCGCCATTAAGACACTCGATGACGGCCGCAAAGTGTTCTTTAATCAGATTATTGCCGCTTATATGGGTTGGCGGGGCGTGAAAGAAGATCCAAGCATCGCGCTGTGTTTTGGTGACAATACACCAATCCCCAGAGCACTTCTGGACAGTGCGGTTTCTGTCGCCGATGAACTGACTTATGATCTGGCCTGGCAAGACGGAGATGTTGCCGTCGTGAACAATCACTTGGTGAAGCATGGGCGCCGACCCTTCTCGGGTGATAGACCGCGTAAGGTGTTTGTCGCACTGGGGCTATAGTCAGCGAGAGGCACATCATGAGCGGTAGATCGGCGATTTTAGCAATCGATCAAGGTACGACGAGCAGTCGCGCCATGATTTTTGATAGCGACACCGAGATTGTCGCTTTAGCTCAACGCGAGTTTGCGCAGCATTACCCGAACGACGGTTGGGTCGAGCATGACCCAGAAGAAATCTGGCAAACGACGCTAGAAGTGTCTCGCGAGGTCGTTCAACAAAGACAAGACCTCTCGATTGCTGCTCTTGGTATTACCAATCAGCGCGAGACGACGGTCGTTTGGGATAGGCAGACCGGCGCCGCCATTTACCCGGCGATCGTGTGGCAAGATCGCCGTACTGCCGATGTTTGCGCTCGGTTGAGCGCGTCGGGTCGCGGGGAGATCGTGCATGACAAGACGGGTTTGCTGCTCGATCCCTATTTTTCGGCCACCAAAATTGCGTGGATTTTAGATCACGTTGACGGGGCTCGCGAGCGCGCAGAAAGAGGCGAATTGGCCTTCGGTACCATCGACAGTTTTTTGATATGGCGCTTAACCGATGGCAAGGTACACGCGACCGATGCAACGAATGCAAGTCGCACCTCTCTCTACAACATCCACACGGGCGAGTGGGATTCAGAGTTACTTGATATATTTAATGTGCCTGCGGCAGTGCTGCCTAGCGTTAAGAATTGCGACGACGACTACGGTACTACGGCCCCCGGGATATTACCGATTGAGCTACCGATCAGAGGCGTCGCCGGCGATCAACAGGCGGCGGCGATTGGGCAATGTTGTTTTTCTGCGGGTGATATCAAAAGTACGTATGGCACAGGTTGCTTTGTCCTGTTGAACACGGGGACTGAGGCGATCCGCTCGGACAATAAGCTCCTGACTACCGTTGCCTTTCAACTCGATGGACAGCGTAGTTACGCGCTTGAGGGCTCGATTTTCGTGGCCGGTGCGGCGGTACAGTGGTTGCGAGACGGACTGAAGCTGATTGACAGCGCACCTCAAAGCGAGGCGTTGGCTCAGAGCCTCGCCAGCAATGAAGGCGTCTATTTGGTGCCAGCCTTTACAGGACTGGGCGTACCGTATTGGCGACCCGATGTGCGTGGCGCCGTATTTGGGCTCACCAGAGCGACCACGCCTGCGCATTTTGCACGGGCAACCCTCGAGTCGATCGCTTATATGACACACGACTTATTCGCGGCAATGGCAAGAGACGGCATTGAACCCAAGTCTTTACGTGTAGACGGCGGCATGGTGGCCAATAACTGGTTGTGTCAGTTTTTGTCTGATGTGTTGGCCATAGAGGTCATCCGTCCGCGCGTGCTGGAGACCACCGCCCTAGGCGCTGCTTACCTTGCGGGCCGAAGCACCGGCGTTTTTGGTGATCGAGACAACTTTGCAGCCTTGTGGCACAGTCAGAGACAGTTTTTTCCTGCCATGGAAGAATTGGCTCGGTCTAAACTGCTGGAAGGGTGGCACAGCGCTGTTTCAAAGCTGGTGGATTGATCCATGGGATTACGACAGACTTTAATAGGCCAGCAGCAGGAACGCGTGTTCGATACGCTGATTGTCGGCGGTGGCATCAACGGCGCCGTATCGGCTGCATCGCTTTCAGTGAAAGGCGCACGTGTCGCACTCATCGACCGCGGCGATTTTGCGGGTGAAACGAGTTCCCACAGCTCAAACTTGGCTTGGGGGGGAATCAAATATCTTGAAAGCCACGAGTATGGCTTGGTCTGGAAGCTTTGCCGTTCTCGTAACGAGCTGATGGACAGCTACCCCTCGACGGTTGAAGAAATTCGGTTTGTGACCTCGATTCAACGTGGTTTTCGTTTTCCGGTATGGTTTATCTACCTGGGTGCTCTTGTGTATTGGGTATTCGGCCGCTTCAAAACGCGCGCACCCAAATACTTGTCTGCAAACGCGCTGAAACGCCGCGACCCCTCTATTGATATCCGCTCTGTTGCTGGTGGCGTCGAGTATTCCGATTGTTATCTGCACGACAACGACGCGCGTTTTGTGTGGAATTTTGTGCGCACCGCGATCGATTACGGGTGTGCCGCGACAAACTATGTCGGCATGCGCAGTGCTGAGTTTCGCGATGGTCTGTGGCACGTCGCGGTCAAAGATGCGGTTTCTGGTGCTGAGTATTGTATTCGCGCCAAGACCTTCGTGAATGCCGCTGGTCCATCCGTTGACGCTATTAACCGGGACATGGCAATAACAACGACGCATCGTCATTTGTTTTCAAAAGGTGTTCACCTTATCGTCGATCGCATTGGCTTGCCGGATGCAATCAAAGCGTTTTTTGCCTCAGATGGCCGCCTGTTTTTTGTGATACCGATGGGGCCCAAAACCTGTGTGGGTACAACCGATACGCAGGTTGAAGATCCCGCCACGGGCGTTACCGACGAGGATCGCCGGTTCATTTTAGACAACGTGAACGCTCTCTTAGATTTACCGCAGCCCTTGACCTCTGAGGACATCATTTCGGAACGCTGTGGCGTTCGGCCACTCGCTCTTGAGGGACGCGACGGTGTCGCCGACTGGGTTAAGTTATCCCGAAAACACGCGATTGACATCGATAACGAGGTACCGGCAATGAGTATTTTTGGCGGTAAACTCACCGACTGTATCAACGTGGGTGAAGAGGTTGCACAAGCGATCGCTAAAATGGGAATAGCTCTGCCAGACAGAGAGCGCTGTTGGTATGGTGAGCCGAGTGAATCTGTCAAGGCCGAATTTTTGAGCCAGGCAGCAAGACTAAATCTGGACGAGATGACACCAAGCTCGTCGACGGAATTACTGAGCAAACGCCTTTGGCGGCGCTACGGTATTCATGCCCTCGAGCTGCTTGAGATGATTCGGCAAGATCCTAGTAATGCCGAGTTGCTAATCGAAAACTCAGAGTACCTGCGCTGCGAAGTGACATTGGCTGCTCGTCTCGAAATGATCACGACGCTTGACGACTTTCTTCGTCGGCGCTCTAAAATTGCACTGGTGGTGCATCGGGATGACATTTTGGCGGCCCCCGGTTTGCGTAGCGCTTGCAAAATTTTATTTGGCGATCGAGCCGAGGAAGAGCTAACTCAATACCGCAGGCGCGATAGGTGAGAAGTTTTGAGAGGGCAGATCACCCGATAAACAGCTTACCGACGCTGGGTAGAACGCCAAGTGGCAGAGATACACGCGATCACTGTGGGGCGAGCAATGGGTATGTACGTCGATAATTTGGTGACCAAAGAGTACCTAGATGCAACGCTTGATGCGCGGTTTGCACAACAGAGCGTGATGATTGAAAAGCGGTTCGCGGAGCAGGATGCGAAATTCGAGAAGCGGTTCGCGGAGCAAGACGTGAAGTTTGATAAACGTTTCGCTGAGCAAGATGCGAAATTCGACAAGCGGTTCGCGGAGCAAGACGTGAAGTTTGATAAACGTTTCAATGCGCTCGAGGATCGGATCGCGCCTATCGAGTTAGCCGTCCAGTCCATACAAGTCACACAGCGGTTTCAAAGCGGGCTGTTGTTGATGTTAGTTGCGGGCCTGCTGGTGCCGCCCGTGCTGAATCTCGTTACGAAGCTTACGTAGCGTAAAAGTGCTCGCAGATCGGGGCCGTGCAAG
>NZ_CBFHWH010000117.1:0-4516 GCF_965659035.1 Aequoribacter sp.
CCTAATTAACCAAGTAGTCGCAGCGGGAACGGCACTCGAGGGCGCCAAGGCCCTGGCTGCCAAGATCGCTGCCAATGGTCCGCTAGCGGTAGCCAAAAGTAAAGAAGTGGTCGACAGCGCACAAGACTGGACCAGTGACGTTATGTTTGCCAATCAAAATGCAATCGTCACGCCGGTCATGAACAGTGAAGACGCCATTGAAGGTGCGACGGCTTTTGCCGAAAAACGTGCACCCGTATGGAAAGGTCGCTAAGGAGAATATCATGGCAGAAGCATGGATTATTGACGCCTGTCGCACTCCGCGCGGCATCGGTAAAAAAGGCAAAGGCGCACTCGCGGACCAGCATCCTCAGCATCTTGGAGCTACCGTATTGGCAGCCATTGCCGAACGCAATCAACTCAATACCGCAGAAGTTGACGATATCATTTTTGGTACCAGCTCACAGCGCGGTCAGCAAGGCGGTGATTTAGCCCGTATGGCAGCACTTGACGCCGGCTACGACACTCGCGCCTCTGGCGTTACGCTCGACCGCTTCTGTGGCTCTGGCATCACGTCGGTCAACATGGCCGCGGCATCCGTCATGAGCGGCTTTGAAGACCTAGTCATAGCCGGTGGCTGTGAGATGATGTCGACCTTTGGTTCAGACCCAACGCAATCGCCCTTTATCGACAGCGACAACCTGCGTTTACGCGAGCGTCATCCCCAGCCCCATCAGGGAATTTGCGCGGACGTTATTGCCACCTTGGAAGGCATTGATCGTACCGCACTTGATTCGTTGGCAGTGGTCTCACAGCAGCGAGCAGATTACGCGATTAAGAATGGGCATTTCGCCAAAAGCTTGATCCCTGTATATCGGCCAGATGGGTCCCTAGCACTCGATCATGAAGAGTTCCCGCGTCCCAGCACAACGCTTGAATCGCTCTCAGCACTGCAACCGTCGTTTGCGCCAATGGCGGACTATCCCCTAAACGAGGCAGGCACGACCTACAAACAGTTGGTGCATCAGGCTTATCCCGGCTTAGATATCAAGCACATGCATCACGCAGGCAACTCTTCGGGCGTAGTCGACGGCGCTGCGGCCATTCTGATGGCCTCACCTGACTATGCCAAAGCACACGGTATGAAACCTCGCGCGCGTATTGTTGCTATGGCGAATATGGGTGACTCGCCCGAGCTTATGCTGAACGCCCCCGTTCCGGCGGCGAAAAAAGTACTGCAAAAAGCCGGCATGCAGATTTCGGACATCGATTTGTTTGAAATCAACGAGGCCTTCGCCGTTGTTGCCGAGAAGTTTATTCGTGATTTAAATCTTGATCGCGACAAGGTAAACGTCAACGGTGGCGCCATGGCGCTTGGCCACCCGATCGGTGCTACCGGTTCGATTTTAATCGGCACGATTCTGGATGAACTCGAGCGTCGCGACCTGCAGTTTGGCTTGGTGACGATGTGCGCCGCCGGCGGTATGGCGCCCGCGATTATTATCGAGCGCGTTTAAACCAACCCTCTCGGGTAGGGCTCGTTAGAGCCTTACCCCCTTCCCTCTTGCACTATTGAACACGACAATACTCGAGCGCTAACTCAGATAATTCGCCAAAACCGGCACTTCCGCCAGGCTTCTGACAGCATCATTGAGATGGGTACAGCCTTCGATCCGGGCTAGGCGTTTTAACACGGTTGTTCTTAGCTCTTTCACCGGGGTCCCAATCAGACGATCAAGATTAGCAATGGCATTTGGGCACTCTGGGTAAGGTAAGATGTGCGGTTCCGCATCAAGACGCGTCAGCGTTCCGCTTACTGTATCGATAGTGGCCTGCAAACAATACTCATGAACGGCTACGCGGGATCCATCTGCCCTACTCGCTGTGTCCTGAAAATACACCTCGGCTCGAGTGACATCACCCTCTGGCCAGACGTCGATTCGGCGCGCTCGCCGCATCGAGGTTTCACAGTATTCGGCCATTACAGGCCATCCATCGGGGTCTTCAGGGTTCACTAAAGACTTTACCACTGCACAACGTTCGCTGGTGGTACTGCCCAACTCACCCGATAACGAGGTAGAACCCTCGGCAAAACCGAGACAAACGTTCATCATCGTTTGTCTTAAACTCGGATCTTCAACCACCTGAATATTAAAATCGTCCACATAGCCCGGACGTTGAGTAAACGCCCAACCCGCAATCAAACTGGCGCCAGACAAGTCATCGAGCAATAAATACAGTGGCGTACCCGCTTTGCGCTCGTCTGGAAAGCGCTCTTGCAAGACTGCACGCAAGTAAGCTCCGCCGGTGAATCCTGCGAGAGCACTTACATCGCAACGACGACAGCATGACTCAATAGACAATATCTTTCGATCCATGGTGACGCTCGCCGTGAAGTCGTCTTGCACCAGCACTTGTATCGGGTGGTCTTGCTCCGTGGTTAAAATGTCGCGCCCACAGCCTACAAACTGCATAGGGCGCTCTTCGCCATCCGGCCATGTCATATCAATGTGGGTGGTTCGCCTTACCGAATTGGGGCGGCGTAAAGGGCTGTGCCCATAAGGTGTGGGCAGCTGCTTCACTCTTGTACCTCAACACCCTCAAGATTCATTAAGAATTGACCAGCCGCCTGGCGCAATTCGTCGCTCATGGGCGAACTCTTGCCATTTTCACCATTGGCAATCGTCGATTGATTGACCGCTACGCAATCGCCCTGCTCATTAAACATCGCGCAACTCAGCGTATACGAACTTGACCCAATACGCATAACGCCGACGCCGATCGTGACATCCGATGGGTAATTCATTTCTGCTAAGTAGAATATGTGGGTCGCGACCAACATCAATCGATCTCGACGCCCAAAATGACTCAAGTTGTCTGATTTATGCAAGGCCAGATTAAAGCGTATTCTCGACTCTTCGAATAGCCGGGCAAAGGCGACATTGTTGATGTGCGCCAAGACATCGCAATCGCCATATCGGGTGCTGAGTTTTATAGTGAATGGATAGCGGACTAAATCGCATTGAAAGCTTTGATAGCGCATATTACGCATCTCTTACCGGCTGAGTCCCACGACGTATCTCCGCCGACTTCATAACGGCATCTGCGTGGCCTACCACTTGCCCATCAACCACGTAATCACAGGTCGAAAACACCAGCTCTCGCCCTTCTTTGGTGACTTTTGCGCGCACTTCAATCCACGACCCTACCGGTACACCGGTGTAAAAACTCATATTAAAGCTAACGTGTACGCTAAAGCGATTAGTCCCCTTGCGCATAGTCACAGCGTGACCCGTTGCGATGTCACCTAGAGTCATTAAAAAACCACCGTGTGCCATCGGTCCGCCATTACGATAGTCGTCTAATACCCAAGCGCCGATATCAACGCTATCTGCGTGCTCGCGATAATACACTTCTAAATTGTCAATAAACGGCACTGCCACTTCGAAAGCACAGCGCACAAACCCCTCAGGGATCACATTGTTACTCATACAATACAACTCACACTCAAAGCCCCACTCTAACAACTCGGCGAGTCAAACCCTACCGCATTACTTTGAACACACTGTCACACAATCACGAACGTGTTAACGGACTGACCCGCGGTTATGGCGATGGCAGCGCCCAGAGCTAGTTCACCCATTCTTTGCATCACGTCAGGATCGGGTGATACGGCAATCGCCCGATGTCCTGTTGCCGCGCTTCGACCAATCGCAATGGCAACCTGGGGTTGATCACCTCTGTAAATCACTGTGTAAGTTTCTAGTTTGTAATTACCTGCCGGTTCCAGATCTAGGGGAACAGACCCAACTGCATCAAGTTCGACCTGTGTACGGCTGTTGCCATTGTCAGGCCAAGCGCAGGGCTCGGTCGAGTAAATACCGACTGAGTGTTTTGACATGTAGCCACCATTGGCACCCACTAGAGCAAAGGCCCCACGATCTGCACGAGCGCACGCTACCGCCTCAGCAATACCGTGCATCGAGTAGTTATTGCCGGGACCACCAAAATAGGGGAGCCCACCGGTAAGGGTATAAGGCACATCCCCATTAGAGGGCAATCCGAAATGATCCAGGGCGTTGAACACTGCAATAGGGAAGCAGCTATAACAATCGACGTAGCGCATGTCAGCAAAGGTCTTGCCAGCGGCAGCCAGTGCGACGTCGTAAGCACTGTGCATGGCAGGACTTACACCTAAATCGGGACGTTCCAACACAACCCTCTCAACGGTATCGGCGTAGCCATGGACATACACCCGCTTATCGTCAGCAATACCCAACGAATCGGCAAGCGCGCTTGACACTATAACCACCGCGGCACCCTGATTCACCCAGTCCCTTGCTACAACGCTTTTGGGATGCGGATCGCCCACCATACGATTGCGCTCGGTAATTGTGGCGATTTCGGTTGCGCTCAGGGTTTTTTGACTCATCGCATAAGGGTTGCTGGCCGCCACTTCTGTAAACGGCGCGAACAATGCTCCCATTTGCAAAGCGTAATCTTCGGAAGAAAGCCCCAGACTTAACCTTCGGGCTTG
>NZ_CBFHWH010000117.1:4526-5389 GCF_965659035.1 Aequoribacter sp.
GTAAACGGCGCGAACAATGCTCCCATTTGCAAAGCGTAATCTTCGGAAGAAAGCCCCAGACTTAACCTTCGGGCTTGTTCGAGCAGGGGATAAACCGATACGGGCACAGCACCACCGTGGCGCTGCAGCTCGGTTTCAGTCATAAAATCGGTATTCATGCCGGGATCATTCACGGGGTAATCGCTGTGCTGAGTCCAATCCCAAGATTGCCCCTCCGCTTTTGCCTTGCGCATGGTGGCGATGGCCTCGGCACCACAAATGACGGCGGCGCGAATCTCGCCCGCGGCAATACGGGAACCAAAAATACCAACCCATTTCTGTGGTTCGTTACCACAGGCACCCGAGTGGTTGACCTCAGCACCAGAAATGTTCAGTCGATCGGCAATACACCCCGCGAAATTATCGGGCCACCCAAAGGGTGCCAACACAGGCTGTACAGCCTTGGGAACAGAATCAGGAAAGGTGCGAATCACGGTCATAGCGTCAAGGTTGGAAACAATGTCGGCGCCCGCATCGGCTATGGCTAGCTCTACCGCTCTGGCAGCAAGTTCAACGGCTGTAAAGCCCTCGTAATCTGTGGCATCCAAACGCTCCACAATTTGCCCAACACCCACAATAACTGGCGTACTGTTCCGCATGTCTATCCCTCAATAAATCGTCGCGCACTAGTGTATCGAAATTAGCCACGTTGAGGAGGTCAGTAACGAACAGATGAAGCGTTTCAGCAAAAAAAACGCCGGTTAACAAACCGGCGCAAGTAATGTGTACTGGATGGAACACGGTGATAAAAGCAAACACCGTGCCACAATCCACAAAACGAGTGAAACCTCAGTCGAAGTCGACAATTTCCCGATAAAAGTAAC
>NZ_CBFHWH010000118.1:0-5268 GCF_965659035.1 Aequoribacter sp.
CGATGAACGGTCGACATGACGTGACCGCTGTGGAAATTGACCCGATGGTCATGACCGAAGAAAAAGCCATATTGGAAGACCTGTTGGCCGCTGCGGTGAACGATGCCGTGCGCCGTGTTGAAACCCAAAATCGAGAAAAAATGGCAGAAGTCACCGCGGGAATGAATCTTCCTGCGGGCATGAAAATGCCGTTTTAATACAGCATGAAACTCACCGCAATCGAGACATTAAATCAGGCGCTTCGCTGCTTACCCGGTGTGGGCAATAAAAGTGCGAGCCGTATGACTCTGCATTTACTGCAGCACAATCGTGGTGGTGCTTTAGCGTTAGCACAGGCACTGACAGATGCTGTCGAACGTGTTCAGCATTGTGAGAGCTGTCGCAACTTTAGCGAAGAACCTTTGTGCCAGATCTGCCAGGACTCGCGCCGCGATGCCAGTGTCATCTGTGTCGTTGAAACGCCCTCTGACGTGACTGCCATTGAATCGACCTCGACTTTCAAAGGGCGTTACCATGTGCTGATGGGGCATTTGTCACCTCTAGACGGCGTTGGGCCCAACGACATTGGTCTTGATGTTTTGGAGGCTCGGGTGGCGGCGGGTGGTATCACAGAAGTGATTCTCGCCACATCTTCGACTGTCGAAGGTGAGGCGACCGCACACTACATCGCCAGCATGATGCGCTCTAAGGGAGTGTCTGCGAGTCGTTTGGCTCGGGGTGTGCCGATGGGCGGCGAACTGGATTACGTCGATAGCTCAACCTTAGCACAAGCCTTATCTGGAAGGCGCCCTCTTGATTGATTCAGATTGTATTTGGGTTGCCAGCAGCGATGACCTGGAACGCACGTTGGCGAGCTACCAGTCCAGCCAGGCGGTTGTTCTGGATACGGAGTTCGTCCGAGAACGAACCTATTACCCCAAGCCCGCTTTGGTACAGTTGGCGGGCGCCGGACACATCAGTTTAGTCGACCCTGTCGCCGTCACCGATGCCTCTGCCCTGTCGAGCTTGCTTGGATCAGAGCGTACGCTCAAGGTGGTGCACTCTGGGAGCGAAGATCTAGAGGTGTTTCAGGCGTGGCTTGGCTGCCCGATCAATGGCTGGTTTGATACGCAAGTTGCGGCAGCCCTGCTTGGCTATGGCTATGCGATAGGGTATCGCAACATTGTCGAGACCTTTTTGGGTGAAGAGCTCGATAAAGGTGAAACCCGGTCGGACTGGTTGCAGCGTCCACTCAGTGACAGCCAACTACAGTATGCGATCGCGGATGTTTTGTATCTTGCCCCCGTGTTTGAGCGCTTGTATCAAGAGGCCGAAGCGCTAGGGCGGGTAGAGTGGGTGTTAGAGGAGGGCGCGCGCGCGGTTATGGGCTCGCAGAACGCCTCTTATGACTGTCGCGTTAAAATAGGCAGTGCGTGGAAGCTTCCGGCTCGAGGTCTTTTGGCTCTGATGGAATTGTGCGATGCGCGCGAGCAATTGGCTGTCAGTCATAACAAACCTCGAGGCTGGATACTCGATGACCAATCGATGATGCAAATCGCTGCAGCATTGCCTTCGTCTAAAACGCAATTGCGCCCTTTGCTTTCAGATAAGAGCCGAGGCGCTATTCGCCACGTCGATCGTTGGTTGCTGGCTGTGTCCAGCGCCGTTGACGCACCTGCAGACCAATTGCCTGACCCCGTGGCACCGCCCATGAGTGCCGGTCAGCGACAGAGGATGAAACTCATTAAACAGCGCGTTGTGGGCTGGGCCGCAGAATTAAACATTGCCCCCGAAATTATTTTCAATAAAAGTGACTATGCCTTGTGGGTCCAGTGGCTGGAGGGTGGCACAATATCCATACCTGATCATTGGACGGGGTGGCGGCGTGCGCTGTTTACTGAACGTCTAATGCATGAATTTTCTAGAGGTGAATGAACGTGCTGACGCAAATCTATGCCAGTGACCGCAAGCCCGGGTATTATTTGTATGTCCCCAAAGACGCGAATTTACAGGACTTGCCTGAAGCTTTGATTAAACCCTTGGGGGCACTGCGTAAGTCCCTGCTTTTGATGATCACCCCAGCGCAAAACTTGGCCAACGCGGATCCAGTTAAAGTGCTCGAGTCCTTGGCGGAGCGAGGTTTCTATTTACAGCTCCCACCCAAAGACGACCCCTTAGAGGCCCTTTATTCGTGAGCTGGTGGAACGAGCAGCCACTCGAGGCACTCACGGTTGACCAGTGGGAGGCACTCTGCGACGGGTGTGCCAAATGTTGCCTGCACAAGCTTGAGGATGCCGGTACCTCAAAGGTGTACTACACCAAAATTCGGTGCCAATTTATGAATGCAGACACCTGCCAATGCGAGTGTTACGACCAGCGCAGCGAACGGGTGCCCGATTGTATTGATCTGAAAAAACATGAGGTCTCGAGTTTGCATTGGTTACCCAGCACCTGTGCCTATCGACTGCGCTCAGAGGGCAAGCCCTTACCGGAATGGCACTACCTGGTAAGTGGTGACAGAGATAGCGTGCACAGGGCTGGTGTATCGATTCGTGGTCGCGCAATTTCAGATGAATTTGTTCACCCGGACGGGTACGATGAGCACATCATTAAATGGGTTGAGTAGGTCGGTGCTAGAGACGGGTTCGTACATTACTGCTTTGCTGAGCTACAGTTTGGCCGCTGTTATCGCACTATTAGTCATGGTGTGGTGGTTGGTTAAGCTCGGTTGGGGGCGGTTTTGGATTGCCTTTCTCTTTTGGTTAGGCGCGGCCCTGCTGTTAACGCCTGCCTATGCTAACATGCAGGCGGACACCCTTGCCCCAGCGGTGTTGGTGGCGGTCTTTCAGACGGCATTTTTTGGCGTTGATACGGCGATTCATGCAATTCGTCCACTCGGGGTTGCTATGGGTATAGCCACCTTAGTGGGTGGTACACACGGCCTGATTTGGGTTTGGTTGGGCCGGCGACGAGTCAACATGGAGCAGCCTTAATGCGTATAGTGTGTCAGATCCTATTAGCCTGTTTGCTGGTTGGTTTTGCGCAAGCTCAGGAACCCATCCGGGGTCACCCTGATGTACGCCTGCTGATCGATGTCTCGGGCAGCATGAAGCAATCTGACCCCAACAACCTGCGCGCGCCGGCGCTTGAACTTATTGTGCGTTTGTTGCCACCTGGGTCGAAAGCAGGGGTGTGGTTATTTGGCGACGGGGTGCGCACTTTGCTGCCCCACGTTGTTATTGATGAGGCTTGGCGAGATAAAGCAGTCGAGAGCGTCCGTGTCATTGACAATTCGGGTCAGCGGACGAATATCCCTGCAGCCTTGGACGCCGCTTTGTATGATCTTAACCGTCTGGACCCAGATTACCGAACCAGTGTAGTTTTACTCACAGACGGTAAAGTCGATTTGTCCAGCTCAGCGGTAGCGAACGCGAATGCCGCTCGGATGCTGCTTGAGGAACAAGCGCCAATATTGGGTCAGACTGGCGTACCAGTGCACACGATTGCCTTGTCGAATGAGGCCGATTGGGCTTTTTTGCGCAAACTTGCAGAATCAACTCAAGGGCTTGCAGAAAAAGCTGAGTCGGCAGACTCATTGACACGCGTGTTTTTGCAGGCCCTGGAAATGGTCGCACCGACGGCGCGCGTGCCGATCGAGGGCGGCGAGTTTCAAATTGATGAAGGCGTCTCGCAGTTAACCGCTTTGATTTTTTCAGGTGCTGATGAGCGGGCCAAGGTGGAGTTAATCGATCCTGTTAACCAAGCTTTGGCGCCTGATTCGAATCGCGAAGGGGTGCGATGGTTTAACAACGAAAAATTCTCGTTAGTGACTGTAGATTCGCCCCAACCGGGCCGCTGGCGCTTAGTTGCCCCAAGCAGTGAGGAGAATCGAATTACGGTAATTTCTGATTTGTCGATCGACGTCGATCCGCTGCCGAATTCACTGCCTTTAGATCAGCCTACTGAACTTGGATTGCGCCTAGTAGACCGAGAGGGTGTTATTACCTCTGCGGAGTTGCTTAGCGTATTTGATATTAAAGTTACGATTCAAGACCCAGCGAGTGTAACGGAGGTGATTGATGTTGCGGGGTTGTATCAGATCCCGAGCAGTGGCGAGTATCGCATCGCCATGCCCGCGTTCTCGCTACCCGGCTTGCACAAAATTACCGTTCGAGTCGAGGCCGATACGCTGGTGCGAGAATTACCGATGTATGTCGATGTTCAAGTGCCCACCGAGGCCCCCAAGGTTATTACCAAAGCGGTAGAGTCTCAACCAGCCGCAGGTCTGCCCGTATGGTTGCTGCCTGGCGTGGCGGGTTTGGTGGGGCTCAGTTTGCTCATCTGGGCTCTGCGCTCGTGGCGTGAAGCCGCCAGAAAACGCCGTATCGCCGCCGCCAGAAAGGCGCAGGAGGCGCGTGATGCACCATTGATGGAAATGCGGGTCGACACCGACAGCTCAGATTAGTTTTTAGAGTTTTATCGCGCTTGCATGCCACGCAGACACGAGGTAGCCTCTTGACCCTTCGAACAAACAGACAAACAAGGAATGCTAGGTGAAACAATTCCAAGGTACAGAACGATACGTCGCTACTGATGATTTGAGAATGGCGGTCAATGCCGCCGTAGCGTTACAGCGGCCTTTGTTAATCAAAGGTGAGCCTGGTACGGGCAAAACCATGCTGGCTGAAGAGGTAGCCGAAGGCTTGGGGATGCGTTTGATTCAATGGCACATCAAATCGACCACCAAAGCGCAACAGGGCTTGTATGAGTACGACGCGGTGTCACGCTTGCGTGACTCGCAGCTCGGTGATGATCGCGTTCACGATATTGCCAACTACATCAAAAGAGGTAAGTTGTGGGAAGCTTTTGCCTCTGACGAGCAAGTCGTCTTGTTGATTGACGAGATTGACAAAGCCGATATTGAATTTCCCAACGATTTGTTGGTGGAACTCGATCGTATGGAATTTTTCGTCTACGAAACCGGTGAAGTGATCAAAGCCAAACATCGCCCGATCATAATTATTACCAGTAATAACGAGAAAGAGCTGCCCGATGCATTTTTGCGTCGCTGCTTCTTCCACTTTATTAACTTCCCCAGTCGCGACACCATGCGCGAAATTGTGGATGTGCACTACCCGAATATCAAACAAACGCTGGTTAACGAGGCGCTCGAGGTTTTCTTCGATGTGCGCGACATCCCCGGGCTCAAGAAGAAGCCTTCAACCTCGGAGTTAATTGATTGGCTGAAATTGCTCATGGCCGACGATATTCCAGACGAAATTTTGAAAG
>NZ_CBFHWH010000119.1:0-5152 GCF_965659035.1 Aequoribacter sp.
AGCATCATCTCAGCCGACAAGATCAGTGAACCGGGGTTTACTTTGTCTTGGCCTGCGTACTTAGGCGCAGTGCCGTGCGTGGCTTCGAACAGAGCGACGGTGTCACTCAGGTTTGCACCCGGGGCGATACCAATACCACCAACCTGCGCTGCTAAAGCGTCTGATAAATAATCGCCGTTCAAGTTTAGGGTCGCTACAACGCTGTACTCGGCTGGACGAGTCAGGATCTGTTGCAGCATCGCGTCGGCAATGACGTCTTTGATAACGATTTCTTTACCGTTATTGGGGTTCTTAATCGAAACCCATGGGCCGCCGTCAAGAAGCTCGCCGCCAAATTCATTCTGGGCCAGAGCATAACCCCAGTCACGGAAAGCACCTTCGGTGAATTTCATGATGTTGCCTTTATGCACAAGGGTAACCGAAGGTAGGTCTTGGTCGATTGCGTATTGGATGGCTTTGCGAACCAAACGCTCAGTGCCCTCTTTGGATACTGGCTTAATTCCGATACCGACGTTTTGTGGGAAGCGAATTTTGGTCACGCCCATTTCGTTCAGAAGAAAATCGACCACTTTTTCCGCTTCTGGCGTGCCCGCCTGGTATTCCACCCCGGCGTAAATATCTTCTGAGTTCTCGCGGAAAATTACCATATTGCAAGCACCTGGGTCTTTTACGGGCGAAGGCACACCTTCAAACCAACGGACAGGGCGCAAACAAGTGTACAGGTCCAACTCTTGGCGCAGCGCCACGTTCAATGAACGGAAGCCACCACCCACCGGTGTTGTCAAAGGACCTTTGATGGCAACAGAGTAAGCTTTGATCGCGTCTAGTGTTTCTTCGGGGAACCAGTCGCCGTCGTAAAGTTCGGCTGCTTTTTCACCGGTATAAATTTCCATCCAAGAAATTTTCTTTTGGCCGCCGTAGGCCTTTTCGACAGCTGCATCGACAACATCGATCATAACTGGGCTGATATCCACTCCAATACCATCGCCTTCGATGTAAGGAATGATTGGATTGTTGGGGACGTTCAGGCTGTTATCTTCATTGACAGTAATGGCTTGGCCTTCAGTAGGCACCTGAATGTGTTTGTATCCCATAGCTAACTCCGTAAAAAAATTTAAAACAATTGTTCGCGAACGCAAACCGCTTAGGCGCGGGAATGATATCATAGACAGACTATGGATGACCTCATTTTGCTTAACAAACCCATGAATATGCTCTCTCAATTTAGCTCAGAGGGAGAAAAAGAGGGTATTTCCAAACTTATCAGTGCCCAGGGGTATCGTATTGCCGGTCGACTCGACTCCGATTCGGAGGGTCTCCTGGTCTTGACCTCTTATGGTCGGCTGCAAGCGTATCTGACTGCCCCTAAACACAACACCTGGAAATATTATTATGTTCAGGTGGAAGGCCGGATCGATGAGCAGGCGGTTCGCCGCTTGCAAGCCGGGGTGCAGCTCAACGATGGTCCGACTTTGCCCGCCCGAGTTAAGGTTATTGAGCCGCCTTCATTATGGCAGCGAACACCGCCAGTGAGATACAGAGCTCACATACCTACGTCATGGCTAGAAATCGGACTGCAGGAAGGTCGCAATCGTCAAATAAGACGCATGACAGCGCACGTGGGCTACCCTACCCTGCGCTTGGTCCGGTTCCGATCGGGGCCGTTTAGATTGGCGGATTTGGGCCCCGGTGAATACGTACGCGTTCCCATCCCTGAAGACCTAAAACCCTATGCGCAGTCGTCTCAAAGACCGCGTCCTCGGGCGCGCGATTTGCGCAATCCTTATTCGAGGCAAAAAAAGTGAGAGATTTCCGAGTCACTGTCGCGACGGTGGTCGTAAACCGAGGCCGATTTTTAATGGTAGAAGAGCGCGACAAGCAGTCTTTGCAGATGGTCATTAATCAGCCTGCAGGTCACCTGGAAATAGGCGAGACGATCATTGAAGGTGCGATCAGAGAGACCCTCGAAGAAACTGGCTTTGTAGTCGCCCCCAATGGCGTGGTCAGTATAGGTCTGTACCGCCCCGAAAATCGGCCCGATACCTATTGCCGGATCACTCTGAGTGCCGTGCTCCGCAAGCATGATTCGAGCGCCGAGTTAGACCCAGACATTCATCAGGTGCTGTGGATGAGTCGCGAGCAAATCGAGGCCAACTCTGCTAAACTCCGCAGCCCGATGGTACTCGACAGTATCGAACGTTATCAGCGCGGGCAAATCTACCCGCTGAGCATGTTGGCACACTATGAATCCTAAGCAGAAAGTCATTGTTGGATTGTCCGGAGGAGTGGATTCTTCGGTTGCCGCTTTGTGCTTGATTGAACAGGGCTTCGACGTTGAAGCCTTGTTCATGAAAAACTGGGACGAGGACGACGATACCGAATACTGCACAGCGATGCAGGATTTTGCCGATGCCTCTGCCGTTGCTGCGGCGCTTGGTATTGTGTTGCATGGCGCCAATTTTGCGCGCGAATACTGGGACCGGGTTTTCGAGTACTTTCTGGAAGAGTACCGAGCCGGACGTACACCAAACCCAGACATATTGTGCAACAAAGAAATCAAATTCAAAGCGTTCTTGGACTATGCCCTAAACCTTGGCGCCGACTTCATAGCAACAGGCCATTACGCGAGGACGGGGTTGGACAATGCGGGCTTGACGACTCTTCAAAAAGGCGCCGATCCAAACAAAGACCAAAGTTATTTTCTGCATCAAGTGCCTCATCAAGCGCTTGCTAAAACACTCTTTCCCCTGGGTGATATGCATAAAACCGAGGTTCGGGAGCGCGCTAAAGCAGCCGGCTTGCCGACTTTTGATAAAAAAGACTCCACTGGGATTTGCTTTATTGGCGAACGACGATTTACCGATTTCTTATCAACCTATTTACCGGCGCAGCCTGGCAAAATTGTGGCGGTCTCGGGCGAAGAACTTGGAAGTCATCAGGGTTTGATGTATCACACGATTGGACAGCGTCAGGGCTTGGGTATCGGCGGCACAAAGGACTTTGGGGAGGCTCCGTGGTACGTGGTGGATAAAGACCTCGACAACAACAGACTTGTCGTCGCGCAGGGTAATCAGCATCCGAGTTTGTTCAAGCAACGTTTGACCGTAGTCGATCCGTTCTGGATTGGGACGCCCCCTCCCAGAGGTTTTCGCTGCTCAGCGAAGATTCGCTATCGCCAGTCCGACCAGCCATGTTCGGTCTCCTACCACGAAGAAAGCCTTCTTGTGGAATTTGATCAGGCCCAGCGCGCTATTACGCCCGGGCAGTCTGCCGTTTTTTACGATGGTGATCGCTGTCTCGGCGGTGGCGTCATAGCAGGTGCGACATGAGTCGATTCGAAGATCAAGTCATTGCTTTGGCTGGGGTAGCGCAGAGTGCGCGCTTAGTGGATCGTATCGCTGTAAACGGGCAAAGCCCTGAGCTGTTCATGAATGCCTCAATCCAGTCCTTGTTCGAGTTCGACGCGAGCAACACGGCTGAAATTTTCCAAGGGCTCGGCGGGGTTAGGCTTGGCTTACAAACTCTCGAAGCGGCCATGGGCAAATCCTCTGCGCCGGAGTTGAGTAACACGCTGCGTTACGTGTTCGGTATTCTTCATCTCGAGCGAAAATTCAACGCAGACGCAAAAATGCAAGCAACTGTTCGCGCCAGGTTAGAGCACACTGCGTTCAAGGCCGAGCATTTTAGCGACAACCCCAAATCACTGGTTCATAACTTGGCGGGGATTTACCAAGATACCTTGAGCCAGCTCAGTTTTCGCATCAAGGTAACGGGCAACAGCGAATTCTTGGGTCAAGAGCATTACGCCGATCAGATACGTGCCCTCCTGCTCGCGGGTATTCGTGCCGCTTTTCTATGGCGGCAGTTAGGTGGCACAAGATGGCGTTTGCTGTTGCAGCGAAGTAAAGTCGCCGCGACCGCAAAAACTCTCAGTCATTTACAAACTCATTAGGTTTAGGAATTTTTATGCTTAATCTTGACGCTTTAACTGCGGTCACCCCTATCGATGGACGCTATCGTTCTAAAGCAGCCGCTTACGGCGACGTGTTTAGTGAGTATGGCCTGATTAAACGACGTGTTTTGGTCGAAGTACGCTGGCTCGAGTTTATGTCGAAGCATCCAGACATACCCGAAGTGCCTGCGTTCTCAGACTCGGATTACCACTATCTCAATGCCATCGCAGACAATTTCTCGATCACCGACGCCGAGCAAATCAAACATACCGAGGCGACGACGAATCACGATGTAAAAGCCGTTGAGTATTTCATCAAAGATAAGCTTGTCGAGCGCCCCGCTCTTCACGCTGCGACTGAGTTCGTTCATTTCGCGTGCACCAGCGAAGACATTAACAACTTGTCGCATGCTCTGATGTTGAAAGATGGTTTGTCCCAGGTGCTTCTGCCACAGCAGCACGCGGTTGTCCAAGCACTGAGAACTTTATGTGCTGACAATGCCGAAGTGCCGATGCTGTCGCGAACTCATGGTCAGACGGCATCACCAACAACGCTCGGCAAGGAGTTTGCCAATGTTGTAGCGCGTCTCGAGCGACAGCTTATCCAGATTGAGTCGGTGCCAATGCTGGGTAAGTTTAACGGCGCCGTGGGTAACTACAACGCCCACATCAGTGCCTATCCTGAGCTTGATTGGGAGCAGATCTCACAGCAGTTTGTCGAGAGTCTAGGGCTTACATGGAACCCCTACACGACACAAATAGAGCCCCACGACTACATGGCCGAGCTGTTTGATGCGCTCGCTCGCTACAACACCATCGTGCTGGACTTAGATCGTGATATTTGGGCTTACATATCCAATGGCTACTTTAAGCAAAAAACCATTGCAGGCGAAATAGGGTCTTCAACCATGCCGCACAAGGTAAATCCCATAGATTTTGAAAACTCTGAGGGCAATCTTGGTTTAGCTAATGCTATTTTTGCCCACATGGCTCAAAAGCTTCCTATCAGCCGGTGGCAACGAGACCTTACGGATTCGACGGTGCTTCGCAATATGGGTGTGGGCTTCGCCTATACCTCGATTGCGCTGGCATCGACGCTTAAAGGTTTGGGCAAGCTTGAGGTCAATCACGCTGCAATCGCATCAGATTTAGGCCAAGCGTGGGAAGTATTAGCCGAACCCGTGCAGACCGTCATGCGCC
>NZ_CBFHWH010000120.1:0-5152 GCF_965659035.1 Aequoribacter sp.
GCTGTTAATAAGAACAAAAACATTAGTATTACGCTAAGCCGGCTGGAAGAAAATATTGTAGTTGCTGTGAGCGACAATGGACCGGGGGTTCCTTTAGACCAAATAGCGAATCTTGAAAAATCGATGAGTTCGAAGAAGCGCGGTGGGATGGGCTTGGGCTTGTCGATATCGCGTTGGATCGTGGAGCGACATGGTGGCTCTTTTTCTATTTGGTCTAATTTAGGTGGTGGCTTTCATGTGCAGCTGACGTTGCCACTGGAGCGCCCTTTTGATGTTTGAGTTAGTCGTCCCTGGGGCTCTTCTTTATGCCCTGATAATTTCTCTCACGGCTCTGTGCAGCTGGTTATTGTTGGGTCATTATCTAACGGGGAAACATGCTACTTTTTTATTATTCAGCCTCGTAGTGGCGATTTGCGTGGGTGTATTTTTACTCGTAAGACAAAATCTGTCGCTTTATGTGTCGCTGGCTGCGGTGGTGCTGGTGTTTTTATGGTCTAGATCGTTTGTATTCGCGATGGACGTTGAGCCTGTAACCGCTAAGGCAATGTGGCAGCTTGCGGCCACAGCTACTTTGCTTTTGGTGGTCGGTGGTGTTGTGATTCATAGTGATAGCTATAGAATCGTAATACTTTACTGGCGCGCTGTGATTGTGCTGAGTTTCGCGTGGCTGGTGTGGCGTTTTGTTGGTGCAAGTGTTGCGCGAAGCAATATCTATTTGTTTTCGGTTGGCTGTGGTTTTGCGATTTTCAGTGGTATTTTTGCCGCGAGTACATTTCTTAACTGGGACAGTCTTGCAAGCCCTCGGGCGGTGTTACCATCGATTCCGAGCTGGTTTTGGTTTGCCGCAAGCGCGATTTGGATCTTTTTGTTATTTACTATCCTGCGTTATCTGTTCGAGATTCACCGTGATAAGACAACCACTCAAGCAGTGCCTGCGTTGAATGCGAGTCATCAGTTTCAATTACCAAAGCAAGTGTTAACGATGGACAGACAGCGGGCTCTAGGTATGTTAGCCAGCTCTTTGCAGCACGAGTTACGGCAACCACTAGCGGCCATGCTCATGAATGCTCAGTTAATGTTGCGCAATCTTAAAAAGGAGCACGTTAATACACAGATCTTAGAGATGTGCTTGCCAGAACTGAAACATGAGCTTGGACGTTTTCAAGATCAGATCGATGCAATAAGGCGTTTTGTCGGTTCTTCGGAAGTTGATGCCATAGCAGCCCACCATATAAAGGATATCGTCGATCCACTGTTGCAATTTCTTGCGCCGGAACTAAGTCGCTCGGAGATCGATCTTACTGTAGACGTTGAGCCCAACTTAAAAATCTGGACGTCAAAAGTCGTTCTATCTCAGGCGCTACTGCATCTAATGCTCAATGCTCTAGAGTCTGCCGTCGCCGCATCGAGCATTCGAGGGTACGCGTCGATATCTCTTAAAGCGAAGAGCGATGACGAAAATTTATTCATCAGCGTGGAAGACAGCGGTTTTGGTATGCGGCCCGATCAGATTAAAATAGCGGGACAAGAAATGTTTTCGACCAAATCAGAGCGGATGGGGCTGGGTTTATTGATCGTATGGCAGTATGTGAGCGAACAAGGTGGTCGTTGGTCTTTTGATGCTGCGCCCGATCACTTCACAGTCGTGCTGACGCTCCCGGTTAAATCGTAATTTGGGGTTGATTAAGCTTATGTCAAACGTCACAAAGCTGCGAACGATCTCTCAAGAAGAGGAACAGGCTCGTGCGTCAAAGGGCGTGGTTTTCGTTATTGACGACGATGCGGGTATTCGAAGTGCTTATAAGCGGCTATTCGATATCGAGGGGTTTTTGTGTGTGACATTCGAAAGTGCGGAAGCCTTTTTGTTGCGCTTTGAGGAAGCGACATCCCATTTGTCAGGCCCGCGGTGTTTGTTGTGTGATGTCAGCTTGCCTGGCATGAGCGGCTTAGATCTACAGGTGGAAATTCAGCAGCGGCAAGACGTGATGCCTGTTATCTTCATGAGCGGAGTTAGTTCGGAAGTTGAAGTGGTTCGGGCGTATAAAGAAGGCGGCTACGCCTTCCTTTTGAAGCCACTAGACTTGGATGAATTGCTGGACACCATCGAGTCGGCGTTGCGTTTGAGCGAGAGTCGCCGAGTCAGAAAGCAAGAAGCACAGGACTTGAAAGCACTAGTTACGCAACTGACGGATCGCGAAAAATCGGTAATCGCGCTGGTGTTAGAGGGCTTAACCAATCCGCAAATTGGCGAGCGGCTTCATATTGCCTTGCGGACCGTCAAGGTTCACAGGCAGCATGCGATGCAAAAATTAGGTGTGACTAGCGTTGTAGAGCTAGCTCGGCTGGCTGAGAGAACGTCGTTTTAATCCAGTGTTACGCCCGATCGGAGTTCTGTGCGCGGCTTCGTGGGCTCTGTTGATGCCGCACTAAGCGGTATCAACATAGTCAATACCCCAAGCGTGCAGTCTTGCGATGGTTGCTTGGTCGTTCTTCGCCTTTGCAAGCGTCGGCTTACCCAATTCTTTCGCGATATTAAGTACGGTTCTAAACACGCTTTCTGCATGGGGGGAATCAAGGGCCTGTTGTACCAGTGAGCTTGAAAACTGTAACGAGCTGAAAAACTCGTTGACTACGAGTTTTATGTCGCTGTCTCCTGAGCCAACTTCGCCTAACATGAACGAGAACCCCTGTTCTTTGATTTGGATTAATACGTTCCATTGCTCAGGCGTTAACGAGCGGGTATCGGCTTCGTTAATGCGCAGGATGATTCGATCTGATTGCGAAGGCTGGTCGCTTAGCTCATTCTTGAATCGTGTTAGAGATGTGCTATCGTTCAGTAGGGATTTGGGTAGCCGCAGAGCGATTTTGGTCTCTTTGCCACGCGCCAATCCTTTTTGAATGAGCGGCCTCCACTTAGGACCTTGGATTAGGGCCATATACCCCACGAGATTGGCTCGCTCTATCGCTTCAAGTGTATCCTCTGAGCAGAGAAAGTCGCTGTTGGGTATCTTCCAAAGCAGCTTAATTTCCAGCAGTGGTGCCAAGTCAATACCGCGCCTGTATGTGTCACTTAAATGGAGGTCGAGTGATCCATCGTGCATTGCGTTTTTCAACAACAGGCGTTCGGATGGGTTCCAGTCGTTCAGATTCTCTGTGGTTCTCTCTAAAAACTCGGGCGCGGATGGCCCGCTCAGGTCATCCTTGAGCCGAAGGGCTGTCGCAATAATCGCGGAGTGGTTGCGAACCGAGTTTCTCCCCACGACAACGCCAATGTTGGGGGGGTTAGACGTTTGTGCTGTGTGTCTTTGTTGCGACTTGAGTGCGCTGGAGTACGCTTTGATTTCGCGCTCGTTGTGGTGAGCCGCGACTAAAAAATAAGTGCCATCGTGACTGTTCAGTATTTGGCATGGCGCTTTAAGGAATGTTTCGTGCATTCTCAAAAGATCATTAATCGCTTGCTGGATAGCAATTCCTGCCCCCTCATCTGGTGGCACGAAGAGCCCGATCGATACGAATGTAAATCCAATATCGATCTGGTCAATGTATTGCTGCAGCGCTTGAGAAATTAAAGACCCGTTTCGAGCCCTGTGTGAATCACTGCGTATTTTTTGTATCGTTAAGAGTGTGTGTTGCGACTGATCGGTGGATTGAAAGCGGGTTGCTTGCAAATTATAGGGCCCATCCGGCAGGGAGTCATTATTGATTGGTATTTGAAAACTGCCGCCCGTTGTCCGTGTAAAGTAGAGCAGCTGGGGCAATTCTCTAATTGTGGCTAACCACGTAGTCGCGTAGTGATTACCTACAGACGCGTGGTGGTTCAATAACTTCAACGCAGTATGACTTGCGGTTAAAATGTTGTGTTTTTGGTCCAGTTCAATTGTGATTCCAGGCAGGTGGGTAAAGACATATTCACGATTTCGGTTGGTGGATTGGCGTTGTTCAAGCAAGCTCTTTTTTGTTTTTTGGTGGTTGATTTTTCTTACTCTGATCACCTCGTACATCGGCAGAATAAACCTTACTAATGCGGCCATAGACACAGCGTACGTAACGGTGATAAAGAGTGTTTGGTAGGGTTTGTTTAGGTAATTCGCTAGGTCGTTAATTTTATTTTGGATGCCTGCGTTGACTAAAGGCATAGCGCTAAATATTGCGAGTATCATGGTTAACGCAAGCAACAATATCAACGTCGAGCGTTGCCGGCTGGCTCCAGCAAGAATCATCACGCCAGCATAAATTGCCAAAATACCCGCCGCATAGCTTTGAAGTTGAGCATAGTTGGCTAGCCCTCCAGTAATGAGCAATGCGGCGAATGCATAGCCTTTCACTCTCCAGTCTTGGTCAGATCGCAGCAGCGCGATTGATAGTGTCGCCATAGCTATAGCGACAACGATGATGAGGGTTAGAGCCGGTGCTGGGGTTTGTCGGAGTATGGCGGCAACGATGTTGGCGGCAGCGTAGAAAAGTGGAAACCACCAAAGTCTTTCAGCGCCAGAACGTATCAATTCATCCAATTGTTGTGATAGCGGTTTTATAGTGCCGAGCCTCGTTTTTTGATTTGGAGGGGGGCGGGTCGACTTATCAAGTAACCTTGTCCCCAATGAATGCCGAGTTCCTGAAGCTCTGCTTTCTGCGCTTGTGTTTCAATGCCTTCGGCTATGAGTGGTATCTGCCACTCAGAAGCAAGCTTGGCAAGATTACGTATGACCACCTGAATCTTGGCATCACACAACGCGTGTGTGATAGAGGCATCGAGCTTAAGATAATCGATTTTTAAGAGTGATAGGCGCTGAATTGACGAAAAAGAATTGCCAAAATCGTCGATAGCAAACGAAAACCCCAATCCTTTGTAATAACGCATCGCTTCGTAAACCTCTTCGAAATTGGTCGTGTCTTCAATTTCAAGTAGCTCAAATATGATCGATGTCGGTCTTAGGCTGTATTGATTCACAATATCGGTTAAGGCCTTGCGCATGGTGAGATCAATAAACGTGGAGAGATGAATGTTAAATGAGAACTTAGAAGTAGAGTTCGGCTTTTGACGAAGGTGTTGCTCTAAGGCCTTACAAAAAACGTCAAAGAGCAGCAAGGTAATATGGTTCCCTAAGCCCATCGCAAAGGCATGCTTCAAGAACTCCGGCGGCGGCATAGGGTC
>NZ_CBFHWH010000121.1:0-2193 GCF_965659035.1 Aequoribacter sp.
CCCACTGGAGGTGCGGCCTCTACTCGAGTGTCATCAAAATCCTGCTGCCGACCCTGGCGCTCATTAGTGCTAGAGGCCTTACCCAACAAAATGGCAATGGCTGGTGCAGCGAATCGCTCGCGATACGCCCTCAGACTTGCCAGAAACAGAGCCTCTTTTCCGCCAAAATCGGTATAGATTCCGCCTCGGCTGACGCCGGTTGCCGATACAAGATCTTCCATGCTCGTCGCAAAATATCCGTTGCTCCAGAAGACGGCCATCGCGCTGTCTACAAGCTGCTCTCTGGATTGGGTTCGCGGTCTCGGCACGGTTACCATTATCTCCTGAACGGGGCGCTTTATGTTAATTCCGCTACCAGAGGTTTCCACAGCGCGCACGGGATATTCTGATGGGTTGCTACTCAAACGGGTTGCTTTCTGGAACGATTGTTCCATAATGATCTGCAAAGAGCAACACAACAGATTGGGCCGTCCTCCGATGGCAGGCTAGCGAAGCGGCGATCAGGCAGAGCGCGATTCGCACTAAAGACTCTGGAGGACTGCAGGAACAACACGATGCAGATGTCTTTGGATCAAGTAAAAAGGAAAGTAAGTATGCGCGGTCTCAATTCCATGGTGAACTTTCTCGGACCGTATGGCTTGATACTCTCTTGGGCTTTACTGATTGCGCCCTCTGCTGGCGCACAAGACAGTGAGCTAGGTGGCCGCCTTCGAGTCAGTGTGGCCCCCGCAACAGAAACGACGCTAACAGAAAGACGCAGCACAACAGGCGTTGTTCGAGCTTGGCGCACAGCAACCGTGTCGGCAGAAATACCGGGACGTGTACGAGAACGACACGTAGAACCCGGGTATTTTGCGGCTCAGGAAGAAAACCTGATCAGCGTAGATCCGCGTCGTGTTAATGCGGCGCTTCGTAGTGCACAAGCAACGCTTGCCGCCCAGCGCGTCAATGTCGCAGACGCAGAGCAAGATTTGGAGCGCACCCTAAGCCTACTTGCCAAAGGGGCGGTCAGTCAGGATGTCGTAGACGACCGGCGGTTCGACTTACAGCGGGCGAACGCTCAGCTTGAAATAACGGCCGCGGCTCTCGAGGATGCCCAGAGGCAAGCAGCCGACGTCGATACCAAAGCGCCATTTGCCGGCAAGATTGAAACGGTATACGTCCAAGTTGGCGACTACGTAAGCACTGGAACGCCGGTTGCTGCCATATCTGACTTTTCAAAAGTGCGTATCATCACCGGTGTCAGCAGCAGAGATATAAGTCGTATTGCATGGGGTGAGACGGCGCAAATCATTCTACCCGACCTTGGCGGGTTGGAACTGCCCGCGAAAGTGAGCAGCGTGGGCAGCATTAAAGATGCGCGCAGCGGCAATTTCCCTGTGGAATTAGTACTCGATACCGGTCCACTGACGCGGTTACGTGATGGCTTGGTTGCCACCGTAACCTGGGGGGCTGGCATGGATAAGGCCGAGCTCACCATACCCACTAGCGCAATATTGCGCCGCGACGGGCGAATCGTTGCGTACACGGTGCGAGACGGCATTGCAACAGAACGGCAAATCACAACGGGGCGCAGCAATGCGGAACGCGTCGTTATCCACGAGGGGATTAACCTTGGAGATCACGTTGTCATCGAGGGCCACTTTGCGTTGCGCGACGGAGCCCGTGTCGACGTTGTGTATGAACGTCGGCCTGGGGATGATCGATGATTCGTTTCTTCGCTGAACGTCACCTCGTCGCTAATGTACTGGCCATTACGACGGTTGTCCTCGCTTTTTACCTTTCGCCTTCGATCTCTCGGGAGTATCTGCCCAGCGTTGATATGCCTCGAGTGATTATCACAGCGCGACTCCCTGGCGCTTCCGCTCGGGATGTAGAAACCAAGCTAACGATACCCATTCAAGAAGCGGTCGAAGACGTCGACGGTATCGACGAATACTACACGACGATCTCGGACAGCGTATCCGTAACCACAGTCGAACTGTATATGGACAGCACCGAGACTCAGGTGTTGTCCGCGATCCAAGACCTACGCGACGCGCTGGATGGAATTTCTGACTTCCCGGCCGAGATGGAAGAGGCTCCAACGCTCGTGCGCGCAAACCCAGGAAAATCAGCGATTATCGAGATCGCGCTCGCGGGCCCCATGGAAGAACTGGCCCCCTTAGCCGAAGACTTAGAACACCGTATAGA
>NZ_CBFHWH010000121.1:2292-4920 GCF_965659035.1 Aequoribacter sp.
ACGCCTACCGGGTATCTCTCGCGTGACCATCGTGGGGTTGCAAGACCCCGAAGTGCGAGTTTTAGTGGATCCCATGCTAGCAGAGTCGCACGGGGTCACACTCTTAGATGTCGTCAATGCCATTCAAGCACGTAACGTTTCAACAACGGGGGCCACACTGGAAGCGGCAGACCGACGCAGCCAGGTCATCGTTTGGAGCCGGTTTGAGGATCCTATCGATGTCGGCGAAACGGTAGTTGCATCTGCGTCCGAAGGTCTTGTTCGAGCAAGGGACATCGCTCGCATTGAAGCCACGCGCGAGGATACGGGACTAATCGTGCAAACCAATGCGCAACAGGGATTATCACTCATCGTTCGAAAACGTGAGGGCGGTGACGCCATTGAAGCCGTCGACGCCATTCGCGAGCTGATGGACGCAACAACTATTCCGCCCAACGTCAGCTTTGAATACGTCAACGACGTCACCTTCTTTACTCGTAATCGATTAGAAGTCATGGCAACAAACGGAGTCATGGGCGCGGTTATCGTGGCATTAATTCTTTTGGCATTTATGCGCAGAGCGGCCGCAGTGTGGGTCTTAGTGGGTATTCCCGTGGTATTTTGCGGAGCAATCATTTTGCTATTCCCACTCGGCATGACTTTCAACCTGTTCACCCTGACTGGGCTGGTAATCGTGCTGGGCATGGTGGTCGATGACGCTGTTGTCGTCTCCGAAAATATCGTAATGCACCAAGAGCGAGGGCTGAGCTCAATCGATGCAGCGGTCGTCGGCACACAAGAAATGGTCAAGCCCGTTATGGCCGCCGCTATTACTACGGCACTGGCTTTCGGCCCCATTGTGGCAATGGGGGGCATCCCGGGAAAGGTAATGTGGCAAATCCCCGCGATGGTCGTACTCGTGCTCGTATTCTCGTTGCTGGAATCTTTCTTTATTTTGCCCGCGCATATGTCTTCGGTGCGAGCCGGCAATGCCAGGAAGCGCGCTTGGGTTCAAAGGCTCGAAGAGCACTACCGTCTCGCGATTAGAACCTGCCTTCGGCACCGAAGCCTTGTGATTGGCGCTGCCTTTGCCACACTCCTATTTGTAATGGCTGTGATACAGCCGCGCGTCGATTTTGTTCAGTTTCCGCAGGCAGACGCTCGCCTACTGTTCCTCAAGATCAGTGCGCCGGTCGGCACACCTCTGGAACGAACAGAAGCCCTCTCAGCCGATCTGCAGCGACAAATTCGATCGATCACCTCAGAGGATTTTAGAGCCGTTACCGCCCGAATCGGCCACCAAGACGTAAACGGAAACGAAAAGGCACGAGGAGAGGCGGAACACGAAGCTTTACTCACGATCGTCTTTAAGGAGCTCGATCGACGCTATACGAATCAAGAATGGATACAGATATTACAGCGAGACCTCGTTATTGACCCTCGCGTCCAGCTAACCTTTCAATCCGAGTACGTAGGCCCCCCGACAGATCAACCCGTCACCTTACATGTACTTGCCAACGAAGCCGGGAGCCGCCGAGCCGCAGCGAGCGAGATCGCGGATTGGGTCGGTTCGCAGCCTGGCATTACTCAGCTCCAGGTGGATGAGCGGCCCGGCACACCCAAGCTGGACCTCAACTTGGATCACGATAAAATCGCCATGCTAGGACTAGATGCGCGCAGCGTAGCGCTCGCTGTACAAGCGGCCTTCTTCGGAATCGAGGCATCTGAACATCGGGACGTCGATGACACCACGGAGCTTAGAGTGCAGCTCGCACCCTATGCGCGCGTCAATCTGGATGCGTTACTCGACACCTCGGTGCGTTCGACCACCGGCGAACGGGTACCGCTGCGCGACGTTGTGCGGCCGATAGAAACCCCTGGGCTGGATCGTATTTACCACCGAGACGGATCAAGAGCGGCAACGATACGCGCCAGCTTCACCCCCGATGCACCTTGGACAGCCGTCAGCTTTGCGCAGAAAGTCCGAACAGAACTCATGCCGCGCTTTGCCGATCAGCCAAACTTAGAGCTGATCATCGGAGGGGAAGCCGCCGACACAGCCGAAACCACCGGTGCATTGGGGTCTGTTGCACTTTTAGTTGTGCTAGCCATCGCTGTGGTGATCTGGATTCTGCTGGGTTCCTTATTAGAGGCGCTCTCAGTGGTAATCGTTATTCCCTTTGCTCTTGCAGGAGTGATCATTGCATTTTTCATGCACGGTCTGCAGCTTTCTATGCCCGCCGTGATCGGAACGATTGGTTTAGCGGGCGTAGTTGTCAATGCGTCTATTGTGATGATGGACTGCGTGCACCGAAATATGAAAAAGAACGACAGTCAAAGATCCACGCGAGAAGTTGTCGAAGACGCGGTAGTCTCTCGCCTGCGCCCGATTTTGATCACGACTCTGACCACGCTGGGGGGCGTACTCCCAACAGCTTACGGGATCGGTGGCTACGACCAAATCGTAAGTCCCATGTCGATTGCGATCGGCTGGGGGCTTCTCTTCTCAACGGTCGTAACACTGTTCGTGATTCCTGCTCTGTTCTCCGTGGCGCACGACGCGACCGCCTGGTTGAATCGAATCAAGATGCGCCTAACGCGGCAAGAGTTTAAGTAAACGCCCCTCGCTCGAGCCGCGTTCGTCTTCTA
>NZ_CBFHWH010000122.1:0-4910 GCF_965659035.1 Aequoribacter sp.
GTTCTGGCTCATGTTGGCTCCTTGTTTTTTTGGAGTATAGACATCTCAGAGGTTATTGGGGATGGCTAACGAAAATTCCTCATAAGCCAATTGGTCCAGAGTCGCTCCCCGTGTACTTGAGCTCTGACCATCCTCGTAATTAAAGTCTCCTTTGAGGCGTTGCGGGATTCGAGTTCTTACACTAGAGTTGAGAGGATTATAAGAAACAGGTGGTAACGATGTCTGACAGACTTGATGCAGATATTCTCATTACAGGAGCGAAAATTTTCAACAATGGTGATGACGCCGTTATTGAAGATTTGGCGATTGGCAATGGCGTCATTCTTGCGCGAGGAAACCTGGCTGGCAAGGTGGATGCTAAAACGATCATCGACGGTTCGGGCTCCTGGTTGATGCCCGGCCTCTTCGATATTCACACGCATTATGACCTAGAGCTCGAGGTGGCCCCCGATCTGCCGGAGTCTACGCGTCACGGTACGACAACGGTGGTTATTGCCAACTGCAGCTTAGGGTTAGCGTTTGGCAACCAGCGCGATGGCGAGAACGACCCTATCGTGAGTTGTTACGCGCGTGTTGAGAATATTCCAAAACACGTACTGAGCAGTTGTGCCGATAAGGTGAATTGGAGCACGCCAAAAGAGTATCTCGACCATTTAGAGAGCTTAGATTTAGGCCCCAATGTCATACCTTTGTTACCGCATTCAATGCTGCGCATCGATGCAATGGGGTTTAAAGAGAGCATCTCGCGTGACCCAACGGAGGTCGAACTGAGGTCGATGCAAGAAACCTTGGCGCAGGCTATCGACGATGGCTACGCCGGGTTCTCAACTGATGCATTGCCGTTTCATTATTTGGCGGAACAGCCACACGTGGAAAAAACCATTCCGACTCAATTCGCAAAGTATTCAGAGTTAAAAGCCTTAACAAAGGTACTGCGCGAGAAAGATGCTTTGTGGCAGGCAACGCCGCCTAAAGACAGTATTCTTGGCACCTTGAAAACCTTTTTACTGACCAGTGGTCGTCTGCATGGTAAGGCGCTAAAAACCACCGTTGTGGCAGCCATGGATTTTGCTCACAACAAGCGTTTGTCTAAAAGCGCCGTGACCTTGGCCAAGTTGATGAACTCGTCTTTGGTGAAAGGCAAGTTTTATATGCAGGCCTTAGGCGCGCCGTTCAAGGTATGGTCGGATGGCGCGATTACGCCTTTGGCTGAGGAAATTCCCGAGTTGCGTCTGCTGAACGAAACCGATTTGGAAGACCGTGAGGCGCGTCTAAAAATCATGAATAGCCCCGACTTTGCCGAAGCGTTTAAGAAAATGTGGATGACGGGGAAAACCGGTTTTAATTTGGCTCGGTTACGTCGGATATTGAAGGCAGAAGATTTTGCCCTAGATCGTGATTTGCGCAGTATGTTTATCGAGCGCTGTCCTGTTAAATCTTGGGAGGGAGACAGTTTTCAAGCGGTTCTTGATAAACTTCTGTCCTACCAAGGCGGCAGTCTTCAAGGGCTTGCCGTTGACGAAATCGACGCTTTCGACGGTGACTTTGCGTGGGTGAAAGACGAGGCGGATTTGATTCTGCAGATGTTGCGCTCGTTTGATACCGAGCTGACTTGGAATACGACAACGGCGAATCGTGATCCGAAGCGAGTGCGAGAGCTGATTATGGATCCAATTCTGCTGCCGGGCTTTAATGACAGTGGGGCACATTTAACCAATATGGCGTTTTATGATGTAAACCTGCGAAGTTTGAAACTGGCCGCGCAGGGTGGTGATGCTGACGTCAGTTACATGGTGAAACGGCTGACCAAAGACCCGGCGGATATCTTTGGTGTCAAGGCTGGAACCATTTACGTCGGTGATGCCGCTGATTTGATCTTAATTGATCCAGACAAACTAATGGCACATGACGGTGAAGCTTGCGTGCAGCGACGCTATCGCGAGGAGTTCAATCACGAGCAGTTAGTGAATCGTCCTGAAGGGGTTGTGACCTCTGTTGTGATTGGTGGCAAGTTGGCGTGGCAGAATGATGAGCCGACGGAGTCTCTTGGCAAAGAAGCGTTTGGTCGCCTGTTAAAACGTGCGAGCTAGCGACTCTAGGAGTACCAAGGTCGACTCGTGTCGCTCTTGGTCGTTCCTGTTTGAGCGCTCACTTAGGTGCGCGGTAAGCTTTGCGAATCCGGATAGGGGACGTATGTATTTGCCCTTGAAGAAAGCGAATTGATGTTGCCCCATTAGTCTCTTGATTGGCGATAGCGTCTACGGTATCCATACCCTCGAGCACCGTTCCAAAAGCCGGGAATCCATCGGTGTCTGGAACGCTGCGAGCGCCTTCATCGGCCCACGCACAGGCTCGCAAACAGATAAATATTTCTGGAATGACGACGCCAGTGTCGAGTAGATCTCGAGCAAAGCTCACAGTGCCTGCTTGATGACTCAAGCCGGTCTGAGAGGTGCGCTCGACACTCGGTAAGGTGGGCATTTGAAAGTCGTTTGCCGAGACGGGACCGGTTTGGGTTAGCGCGTCTTGTAAAATACCACCCTGAATAATCTGAGGGCCTTCCTCTCCGTCGAGTGAAGCCGAGCGATAAAAGGTTGCGCCATTGTACAAGCCCTGATCAATAATTCGGAGGAAGTAGGCTGATGTCGTCGGTGCATGATCGGTATCGACGGCCAGCACTATATTGCCTAGGTCTGTCTCAAGGACCACGGTCACGACATCTGACTTGCTCGGGTCATTACGTGGCGAGCCTGAGCCAGTTTGAGTGGATTGCCAGTCGGATTGGCAAGCACTCAATGAAACCGCGATCAGGAAACTGAAAAAGAGTGTTTTCATAGTTATCGTGTCACCGTCAATTGTGTTGTCGGCATCACTATAACCCTTGATGGGCAAAGTGAGATACCATTAGGCGACGTGCTGTATATCATTAGGTGACAGAAGTGGAAGCATATCCCACGCGCTACGACAGAAATAACCCTTTGCTGATGTCAGCGGAAATCCTCTTGGGTAGTCTCGAAGCGGCGGAGGAGCTGGGTGTATCGGTTGAGCCATCTCTTGCCTTGGCGCAGATTGACGCGAGCCAATTGCGCCATCCAGATCAGTTTATACCACTGCATAGCGTAGTGGGTTTTTTAAATGATATGGCCGAGCGCTCGGGTTGTGATCATTTTGGGTTTTTGGTCGCATTAAAGCAGCCGCCCTCTCAGTTTGCTCGCGTTGGTCAGCTGGTAAAGTTTGCGGCGACCTTGGGAGAGGCGATTGACGATGCCATTCGGTTCTCCTTACTGAATAGTCAATTCAGTCGCTGGGAGTTAGAGAACGATGGACGCTACGTGACGATGATCCGCCGAACTCGTGTCGCCTATGATGAGCCAATGATTCAGCTGCAGGCTCTAGCGCTTACTGTTGTTTACAAGGCGATGATGGGTTTAGTGGGCGGCGATATCGAACTGCAGCAGGTGTCCTTTGCTCATGCGGCTCACGCCCACCAACGACGAATGGAGGCCTATTTTTCGTGTCCTGTGCTTTTCAATCAGCCTTATAACGCGCTAGTGTTCTCGTGTCGGGCCCTGGAACTCCCCATAGCGAGCGGTGATGAGAAGGTCTATCGCCTCATCAAAGCTCAGTTAGAGAATTTGTCGAAGGGCCTTAACTACGGCGATGATTTGGCCACACGCGTGATCCACCATATTAAGCAGGCAATGGGGTCCCGCTACTGCTCGTTAGAGTTTATTGGTCAAACGATGGGTATCCATCCGCGGACCTTGCAGCGTCAGCTGGCACAAGAGGGCGTAACATTCAAGCAGCTGCTCAACCAAGTACGGCAGGGTTTAGCGGAAGAATATCTCGTTAACTCATCAATCTCGGTTGCCGAGCTGTCCAGCTTTTTGGGCTATCGTAACCCTAGTGCGTTCTCCCGCGCATTCAAACGAGCTTCAGGCCTCTCTCCAGAGCATTGGAAGCTGTCTCGGTCTTAGCGTTTGATGTGCTCACGCTCCTCGGCAGAAAGCGAGTGGTGCTCGCTCGATTGTGATGGGTCAGCGTTGAGCTCGTATCGAGTCTTGGCAACGGTTTGTTTGTCTGCTGGCCCTTAATTTGTCGTTTAATGGTACGTCTCGTGTCGTTTAATGGTATTTTGTTTGTCGCCTAATGATATCTAGACTGCGCCGCTCGCTCGTATAGTTAGCGTGTCAACTTGGCCTCGTACGCCTCAAGCCGTAACGAGTGCCCTAAAAGGTCTTTGATCAATACGTATTACGATAACAAATGGGAGTATCTAGGATGCAAGCACAAAAGCGTTTACAGAAAACGGCAATCGCGGCAGCACTGTTAGCGATAGCTTTTGAAGCACCAGCGCAAACTTTAGAAGAAGTTGTGGTGACCGCTCAACACCGTGAAGAAAATTTGCAGGATGTTCCGATTGCGATTACCGCAATAAGCTCAGAAGAAATCCGTACGGCAGATATTAGCGACCTCAATAGCATCTCAGTACGTACGCCTGGTTTTAGTATGGGCACCTTTACGCCGGCTCAACCTCAGCTCTTTATTCGTGGCGTTGGTTCAAATGCTGACGGCGCAGCAGAAGATCAGTCGGTCGTGGTATTTTTAGACGGTGTGTACGTAGGTCGTACCGCCGGTCAATCGTTTGATTTGTTTGATTTGGAGCGAATCGAGGTCTTGCGTGGCCCTCAGGGAACGCTATACGGTAAAAATGCCGCTGGTGGCGCTATTAATTTGGTGAGCCAAAAACCCAGCGAGACCTTAACGGGTGCTTTGGAAGTGTCAGCGGGTGATCTAGGGTATTTCTCGACGCGCGGCAAAGTATCGGGTCCTTTGTCTGACACACTGTTTGGTAAAGTGTCTTTCACCTACAAAGAGCGCGATGGTTACGTGGATTCGCTCGTTGCAGA
>NZ_CBFHWH010000123.1:0-4634 GCF_965659035.1 Aequoribacter sp.
AGTGTCGGCAGTGGAAAATAGCGTGCGCACGCGGCCATTAAAAATATCGTCGAGCTGGCGTAAGCGGTCAATAGAACGGTCTACTAGGGTTACTTGCGCGCCTAAGCCCAGCGCCATTTTGGCTGCATTAATACCCACTACGCCGCCCCCGATAATAAGTACCTTGGCTGGCTCAACGCCAGGCACACCGCCCAATAACATACCCGAGCCGCCATAGAGCATCTGCATGTGGTGGGCACCTGCGGTAATGGACAAGCGGCCAGCAACTTCGCTCATAGGGGCCAATAAGGGTAGGCCACCGGACGCTTGGGTCACGGTTTCATAGGCAATACAGGTTGCCCCTGAGGCAATTAAGGCTTCTGCTTGCGCAGGATCTGGGGCTAGGTGTAAATAGGTAAACAGAATTTGATTTGGGCGCAATAGCTTGCATTCGGGTAATTGAGGTTCTTTTACTTTGATAATCATATCTGCCGTGGCAAAGATTTCTTCGGGTGTGTCAACGATCCGAGCACCCGCACCAGAGTAATCGGCATCAAAGAAACCGATTGAGGCACCGCCATCTTTTTGTACGAGTACTTCATGGCCGTTCAAAATCAACTCTTTGACGCCCGCGGGTGTCATGCCAATTCGGTGTTCGTTGGTTTTGATTTCTTTGGGTATACCGATGATCATGTTGTGTCCTCCTGGAAAGATCAATATTCTAGAGACTCTGTTTTATTTTTTTGATTTATTTTAGCGTAAGAAATAGTCGTTTCAGCTTTAATAAAGGTAATAAAAAGACGAATGTGACTAATTTTTAATGATATTTAGGCGGTGGCTTTATGCGTCGATTGCACGAAATTAATAAGATTGATCGCAATATCTTGCGAGTCTTGCAGCGCGATGCGCGCATGACATTCGCAGAACTCGCGAGGCGGGTCGGGTTATCAACGACGCCGTGCAAGCAAAGGGTTAAAAACCTCGAGCGCGATGGCGTCATTCGTGGGTATCAGGCCATACTGAACCCTGATTCACTGGGCGCAGGTTTGGTCGTGTTCGTGCAAATTCGCTTGAATCGAACGGCTCAAGATGTCTTTGAGGATTTTAAGAAGGCAGCTTTGGAGTTACCCGAGGTCCAAGAATGTTATTTGGTCTCGGGCAATTTTGACTATTTGATCAAAGCGCGTGTCGCAGATATGGCAGCGTATCGTGCCTTGTTGGGTGACACCTTGCTCGCATTGCCGGGCGTACAAGAGTCCACCAGCTATGTGGTCATGGAACAGGTCAAAGAGTCCTTGGCCCTAGTGGTGCCGTATTGATAAAGCCGCTTGCGGCCCAACAAGCAGCGTCATTCTTTTTTGTGTGAAGAGGACTTAAATCGCCAAGGCCTCTTCAGTGGCTTGCTTGATTGCACGTTTGGCATCAATTTCCATTGCTTCAAACGCACCGCCTATCAGGCTGATCGATAGGCCGCTATCTTTGAGCTCGTCGTAAAGGCTGCGTTCAGATTCTTGACCGGCGCAAATAATCACCGTATCGGCTGGTAAGCATATCGGCTGCCCGTCGCGCAAAATGTGGACGCCCTCATCGTCGATGCGTTGGTAATCGACACCGTTAATCATTTTAACCCCACGTCGATCGAGCGCTATACGGTGCGTCCAGCCGGTGGTTTTACCCAAGCCTTTGCCAATTGCGCTAGTCTTGCGTTGCAGTAGAGTAACATCTCGACCTGATGTATGAACCTCTGGCTCGACGCCAGTCACACCACCGCGCGGGTGGTTCTCGAAATCAACGCCCCATTCTTTAGCAAAGACGTTCACATCAAGTGCAGCCGATACACCCGCATGGGTTATCAGCTCCGCGGTATCGAAGCCGATGCCGCCTGCCCCGATGATCACGACTCTGTTGCCTATGGGTTTGTTGCCGAGTATCGCGTCCATGTAACCTGCGACTTTAGGGTGATCGATGCCTTCAATCCTAGGGGTGCGGGGCTTAATGCCCGCAGCAATCACCACATGGTCTGCATTAAGAGCACAAATACCTGCCGCGTCTAAATAGGTATTTAGGTGCAGTTCAACGCCTAGCTTGTCCATCATCACGCTGTAATAGCGCAAGGTTTCTTCAAATTCCTCTTTGCCTGGTATACGTTTCGCCAAGTTAAATTGGCCGCCAATTTCACTGCGCGCTTCGTATACGCTGACCTTGTGGCCGCGTTCAGCGGCAGTAATGGCGTAGGATAAGCCTGCGGGGCCTGCCCCAATAATCGCAATGGATTTTGGTTTGGTTATAGGCTGCGACGTAAGAAGGGTTTCGTGACACGCCCGTGGGTTGACCAAGCAGCTGACCTCTTGACCGGTAAAGGTGTGGTCTAGGCAGGCTTGATTGCACGCAATGCACGTATTGATTTCGTTGGCTTTGCCCTCTCGAGCTTTTGCAATGAAGTTGGCGTCGGCTAACATGGGGCGCGCCATTGAAACGATATCGGCATCGCCTCGGACGAGGACCTCTTCTGCAACTTCCGGAGTGTTTATGCGGTTCGAGGTAATCATCGGCACGGATAACTCTTTTTTCAGACGTCCGGTTACCTGAGTAAACGCCGCTCGGGGTACGCGTGTTGAGATGGTCGGTACCTGGGCCTCGTGCCAAGTGAAGTGGGTCGAGATAATCGTTGCCCCCGCGGCTTCGATGGCCTTTCCGAGCATGATGACCTCTTCGCGAGACATGCCGCCTTGTAGCATGTCCATCGCTGCAATTCTGAAAATGACAATAAATTCTTTACCAACAGTCGCGCGGATTCGCCTAACGACCTCGACTGGGAAGCGCATGCGGTTTTCGAAAGAGCCGCCCCATTCGTCGGTTCTGCGGTTGGTTCGCTCCACAAGGAAAGTGCTGAGCAGATACCCGGCGGAGCCAATAATCTCAACGCCATCGTAACCTGCAAGTTGCGCGTGTTTAGCGCAGTTGGCAAAGTCGTTTAGTTGTTTTTCAATGCCTGCCGCATCGGGTTCTTTGGGAGTGATGGGCGATATTCGAGAGCGCACCGCTGAGGCTGCCACAGCGTCAGTCGTCGGTGCCAGAGGGCCGGCATGCAGGATTTGCATGCAAATTTTTACGTCTGGGTTAGCCGCGTGCACAGCATCGGTGATTAACCGGTGTTGGCTGGCCTCTTGCTCGTTGGATAACTTGGCGCCATGGCCGCCTTCTTCGTTCGGGGATATGCCTCCCGTGATGATCATACCGACGCCGGCAGCGGCGCGCTCGGCAAAATAGGCTGCCATGCGCGGGAAGCCATCGGCCGCTTCTTCCAATCCGGTATGCATCGAACCCATGACGGCCCGATTTTTGAGTTTTGTGAAACCTAAATCCAGCTCTGAAAATAGGTGTGGATAGAGAGGATGCGCCGCCATTGTTATCTCTTTTGTTTGATGTAAGAAGTCAAAACATTAACATCCCTTAACGGGTAAACGCAGTATTTTTTATGCTACGGTAGACGTGGCACGTTTCACTATGCAGGGTTGAGTTAGCATCAAAGTTGTGAGTTTAGGCATGACTGTTTTGGTGTGAATGGAGGCGCCCTTGGTTGGTCGTAGCGTAAATTACACATTACAGGTTCGATTTCGGACGAGTTTAGGCAGGGTGCTTAAGTACCTTGTGCCGGTATTTGTCATTTTTTTGCTGATCTCTGGCTATCTTGCCTTTCATATTGCCGAGCGCGAGGTGGCGGCAAACTACGAGGCAAGAATGCTTGCCGGGACGCGCTCGGGGGAGCAAGTTGCCCGCGAAAAATTCCAAATTACAAAGGATGAGCTCCTGTTTTTCAGTCGTTTGTCGGCTACACGCGGGATGGCGCGCGCACTCGCTGGCGGCGGTGTCGATGAATCGACGGGCGTAGTAATGGAAGATTGGATACGAAATTTCAATGACGTGGCTTTTCAGTACGCCAATGCCAAAGAACGCATCCTGCAAATCCGAATTATCTTAGCCAATGAGTCGGCTGATGAGTTTGTTAAACTCAAGCGGCCGCCCAGAGGTGTTTTAAAGCGCATCCCTGAAGACGAGCTTCAATCCAAAGCCGGATACCCGTACATGGCATCGGTCAGAGATCTTCCTTTGAACGAGGTTTATTGGTCCTTGATTGAATTGAATCTAGAGCACGGCCAAGTCGAGATGCCGCCACAACCCACGATCCGAGGCGCGACACCGATGGCTGACGATAAGGGGCAGATTTGGGCCTATTTGGTGATCAATTATGACGCTGCCCTAATTCTTCAAGATCTGACTCGGACCTTTACCGCCCAGCCCAATATTCGACTGTACGGCTATAAACCTAATGGCCACTATATTCTGCACCCAAAACCTGGCTTGGCCTTTCAGGATCAACTGCAGCCTGACAAGGCCATGACCTACGACCAAGAGTTCGTGTTAAGTAACCCCGGGTGGCGCTCTGCACCACAATTGTTACTCGCAACCAGTCAGGTCGACGGTAGTCAAGATATCGTCTTGCTCAGTAGACCTGAGCCCTATGAAACTTACACCAACAACGAGCGAGGCAAGTTCGCGATTCATCTGCCATTGTGGCGTTTTCAAGAAATCGTGAGCGAAAACAGCTGGCGCATTATTGTGAGAGTTTGGGCTGCAGCGCTGCTGATCTTTGC
>NZ_CBFHWH010000124.1:0-4470 GCF_965659035.1 Aequoribacter sp.
CGGGCGTCCCCACTGGATACTACCTTGGTAGTCAATACGCGCAATATTTACGGGCATGTGATTGATCCTTTTAGGTCATGACTTTGGCAATCGCTGCCAGTTTTTTAACAGTAAGATCTGAGTGTTTTCTCAGGTTTTTGAATAGGGTGATGAGTGTGTTCAGGGTAAGTTTAGGTTTGATGAACTCTGCGGGCATGACTTGTCCCCATTGGCTCATGGCCTGAGCGCTCGCGGCGGACACGCCCATAGGGTGGTCGGCGGTGAATACATCGCCGTCTGCGTAATGCTCGTGATGGGCGCCCCACGGGTCGGACCAGTAATCGAATAGTTGGCTTCCCAACACGTGGCGGCCGATGCCCCACGCGTGGCGCCAGCCCCGATCACGTAGCCACTGTTGCCCAGCACCAATCGCATCAATATCTAGAGTCTCGAATGCAGCATGGGAGAAAGCGGCCTGAAAAGTGTGGGCTATTGCGATGGTGTGGTGATCAGTCGGAGTGTCGCCGAGGTTCATTCTAAAAAACGTCACAATGGGGTCGCCGGACGGAAGTACCTGAGTGTCTGACGGAATGAGCCCTAGTGTCTTGGTATACCAGCTTACGGTTTCTTGGTAGCCCGCGGTCTCGATTACTAGGTGTCCCAACTTTACGATGGGGGAAGGAGAAGCAGGGAACCCCTGTATGGCATTGACACGCTGGGGCGAATTTGAATGATTTAGTGTTGCTGTGTTTCTGGGAAGGCCGTAATCGAATGCACTCGCCGCCGCGTTGATCTCGACGCGAAAGCCATTCGGGTCGTTGAGAATGACACGGGCATAGGGGTCAAGCTCCTCACCATGTTCGATATCTTGGTTATGCTCTGTGGCGAGTTTCTGCAGATCTTCAAGTGAGGCACAATCAAAGCCAAACCCCAGAAACTTGGGTTGATCTGACAGCTTGATGTGATAACACCAAGACGAGCCGGGATTAGCAGCAAGATATAAATCTTGCGGTGACTTGTGCACCGTGACTAAACCGAAGTCTGACAAAAAGCGCTCGGCTAGATCTAGGTCGGGACGCTCAAATCGGAGGTAGCCAAGCCGAGTCACTTTAATGTGTGGCGCGACAGACGCTTTCAAGTAATCGACCGCCAATGTAGGTGTGTCCATGGTCTGATTCTCAGCTGTGTAAGGGCGTGTGATTGGCTTGTTCCGCGGCAATCGCGCTCGCTTCTGAGCTGCTTACGCCGAACGCTTTTAAAATCAACTCTGTGACCTCAACATAGGCTTCGCGCCAGCCTTTGTGACCCGAGAGTATGACTTGAATGGCCCCCATTACTGCACTGGCAAGCAGGGTCACAGCACTGCGTATCTGCGACTGTGTTAGATCGAACCGACCCCGTTCTACGCCGAGACTGATATCGTGCATGGGTTGAGCGTGCCAAAGTTGAGTGAGTTGTTGGGCCGTGAACCCGAATTGACATAAGAAACGGCCCCAATCGGGATTGGCTTGCGCCTGATAAATAAAGTGAAAGATACCTAAAGCCACTTTATGGGCTGGGTCATCGAGATTAACGGCGCCCTTTGCAATGCGAAGGTGTAAGTCATGAGCAAGGCGCTCGGCGGTCCGTTCAAACAAATCCGGGCTTTGGTCGAGATAGGCATAGATGGTACCGCGTGCGACGCCTGCCTCTTCTGCCAAATCGCGAATACTGATTTTTTGTGCGCCCGTCTCTGCGAATAAGCGAATGGCTGCGGCATGAATTCTTTTTTGTGATGTCAGTGAGGCCATGAGGTTTTCCGCTTGAATTGGACATATTTGAACATTAATGTTCAAATATGTCAAAAAGTGTCGAGCGTTATTTATGGATCACGATTACGAGGTTATCATTATTGGTGCGGGTCCCGTCGGTATGGCAATGGCGGCTCTGCTCGGACGGTTCGGTGTCCATGTACTAGTCGTCGATCGACTCAATGCTATCCAAACAGCCCCGCGTGCAATCGCCCTAGATAATGAAGCCCTTCGTATTTTGGCAATGTGCGGCCTGGTCCTTGAAGACTTGGATTTGGTGACTATTCCTGCGGTGAATTATCGGAGCCCCTTTTTTGGCCGGTTTGGGAGGATGAATACCTTAGACAGCGTCGACACACTGCCCCCTTTGGTCACCTTTTTTCAACCCGCCTTGGAAGCTAGTTTAGCGGCGCAAGCTCAAGTTTCTGGCACGGTGCATGTGCTCAGAGGCGCACGCGCCCAAGTCATCGAAAATTCCGAGACGGGGGCCCTTGTGCGTGTGCATCACTTAGGTGATGGCACTGAACGAGATCTCAAAGCGCGGTTTGTGGTGGCCTGCGATGGCGCTGGCTCGTCGACCCGTCAAAGCTTGGGTGTTGATTTTTTGGGTGTGAGCTATTCGCAGGACTGGCTGATTGTCGATGCTTTGAATGTTCCAGAGCCCGTGGAGGAAATTACGTTTTACTGCGATCCTGCGCGTCCCGCTCCTCATATGCCAGCACCGGGAGGACGGCAGCGCTGGGAGTTCATGTTACATCCAGGTGAGAGTCAGGAAGAGTTCATGCAAGATGCGAAGATTAAAGACTTGCTGAGGCCTTGGACAACATTCGAAGACATCACAGTGGAGCGCAAGGCCGTTTATCGATTTCACGCCCGATTGGCTGATAGATTTCAAGTAGGATCGGTGTTCTTGGCCGGTGATGCAGCTCACGTGACACCTCCTTTTGCCGGGCAAGGCTTAGTGTCGGGGCTGCGCGATGTCGCGAATTTGGGTTGGAAATTAAAAGCGGTTCTTCGACGCGAGGTGTCTGTCGGTGTGTTAACGTCCTACACGCAGGAACGCAAGCCGCACGCCGGTAAAATGATACGGCTGGCGCAATTTTTGGGCGAGCTGATCATGCCGTCGAGCCGAATTAAAGCGATCTTAGTGCACGGGTTAGCAAAGTTTATCGGTCTGTTGCCTGTGGTCCACACGGTCTTTACCGATATGAAGGTCAAGCCGCAAAACACGTTCGATGCTGGTTTGTTTTTGAAAGGGGGCCTCAGGGGTGCTTTTGCGGCAGGGGCTCATTTACCACAGTGGTGGCTTCAAACTGCGGCGGGCGATCGCAAGCGCAGTGACGAGGTGTTTGGGACCCATTTTGTGTGTGTCGGCATCAATTGCGACCCACGAAATTTTATCAGCGAGGACTTGAGACAGCAGTGGCAAGGTTTAGGTGGAGAGTTCGTGTGCTTGTCTACGCCTGGCAGAGCAAGCAAGATTGCCGGTGATTGGGTCGCGGAGGGGAGAGACCTCCCTAAGTCAGAAGTCGCACTGATACTGCGTCCCGATCGTTTGATACTGGCCTCTAGCAAAGCGACGAGATTAGAGGCCGTCGTGCAAAAGGCGATAGGTTTGTTGTCTTAATTCGTGTCGCGCTGGACTGTGATCTTAAGCGCCTTGGCACATGAAAGCGTGATCGCTGGCCGCAATCACGTTTCTCTAAAGGTAACATGTAGATCATCACAGCTCGGTGTCATCGACCGAGCTATGGAGTTACCGGGCCTTGTACTTTTGGATAATGGCGAGAAGTTGTTCTTTCAGATTCAAACGCACTTTTTTTCGCTCGTTTAGGTAATCGTCACTAGTATTCTCAGCACCGGTTTCTATGCGGTGTACTTCATGGTCTACTTCATGATACTGCGTGAAGAGTCTGGCGAAGTGGGCGTCGTTCATTTTTAAATCATGAATAGCGTCATGGTGCTCGGGAAATTCGTGGTGTAAATCGTGTTTTTCTAACATAGGTACCTCATGCTTGGTGACTATGCGAAGTGTAGCGCGGCCCTGGCTTTGAGACCTTGATAGAGATCAACAGGCAATGCTAGGCGCGGTTGCCGGTATCCATCGCGATGGCAGGGACTTCGGCGCGAAACCAATCGATAAGTTCTTTATCGTTGACTCTTAATGGACGCGCAAATAGGTAGCCTTGCGCCTGGTCGCAGCCAATTTCTCGAAGGGCCCTCGATTGTGATTCGGTTTCAACGCCCTCCGCCACAACAGTTTTGCCCAGCGTGTGGCATAACGACACCATACAAGAGACGATCGCGTGGGCCACTTTGTCGGTTTGTATGTTCTCGATGAAGCTTCGATCGAGCTTCACGCAATCGATAGGCAAAATTTGTAAATACGACATTGAGCTCATGCCCGTACCAAAATCGTCAATTGAAATCTTAATGCCCATGTCTCTTAGTTCGGTGAAGACCCGCTGGGCTAGGTTAACATCGAACATCGTCGCGCTCTCTGTCAACTCCACGGCCAGTAGCTCAGGGGCTAGATCAGCGGCCTCAAGCTCACTTTGAATGAATTCGACGAGTTGGTTGTCTAGTAAGTTATAGGGCGACAGGTTAACAGCGATGGGTATGTATTTGCCCTCAACATGCCAAGATTTGGCTTGCTGAATGGCCGTGTGTAGCATTAAACGGCTGAACGCATTAATTTCTC
>NZ_CBFHWH010000125.1:0-343 GCF_965659035.1 Aequoribacter sp.
CGCGGGAGCAATAAATGAGCACACTTTACCCGGATAGTCTTGTGATCTAGCCCACCCTTCTAGGCCCGTTGTCGCTAAATCGTCTGCCGATGATGAAACGCCAATCCACGCTGAGACAGGGCTTGCAAAACCTTCAATGTCCGTCGTGAGTGGTGCGTCGTATTGCAAATGGTAGGTGGCGTGATCGCCAATCATGTTGAGGACTGGCGAATGAGCGCGGCGAGCGTTATGCAGGTTTGAGCTGGCATTGGCGAAGCCTGGCCCTAAATGTAGTAGGGTGAGGGCAGGTTTGTCGGCCATACGACCGTAGCCATCGGCCGCGCCAGAGACAACCCCCTCGTAC
>NZ_CBFHWH010000125.1:353-4373 GCF_965659035.1 Aequoribacter sp.
TTGTTGATCAATAGCAGCAACCAGTTGCATTTCGGAGGTGCCCGGATTGGCGAAGCAAAGCTCCACACCAGCGTCCGCCAGCGAGTTGATTAATGATTCTGCACCATTCATGCTACTACCCTTACGGTGTTATAAAACCTGCACTTTACTGTATTGCAAAGTCAATTGCACAAACTGTCGAATACACGACATTTACGACCTCGGCAGATCTTGGTAGTGTGAACATCGTTCCCTAACAATAACAGGAATCTTTGTGATCAAGCGTCGATCAATATTGAAGAGTCTGGGGCTCTCAGTTGCTGCGAGCCCCCTAATGCAGGCCACTCGATCGCGATCTGAGAGTGATGTGTTCAGTCATATTTTGTGTACCTGCAGTGACTCACAGATTTCAGTAACATTGTCCACCCAGGCGTCAATGCAAACTCCCACTTTGCGATGTGGAGATCACCTGTCTTCTGGCGCGATGGTCGATTCTGAAGGTAAACACTGGCAGTTTGCCATTAATGGGTTGCGTGCTGATACAGAGTATTCGCTGCAAGTTCGTGACGCTGGGAGTGACGTCGGTGCATCTTGGCCCTTGCGGACATTTCCGAGTCCTGATTCGATACCAGAAAAATTCAAGCTGTTAAGTTACACCTGTGCGGGCGGTGGCGACGGTTTTGGGTTCATGGGGAAGCAATACTTTAAACCTTTAGACTTTAAACGACGTCTGTTGGCATCAGCGCTGGCCGAAAAACCCGATGCAGCTCTCGCTATAGGTGATCATGTGTATTGGGACTTGCGGGGGCAAGGCATACCTCAAATTGGTCGCAAGAAACCTCTCCTAAAATGGGTTCTGGGACATTATCTTCGGTGGAAATTCGGGGAGTTTGATCGGTCTGCGGCGATGATAGGTACGGGCAACGAATCTGTACTCAAGGCGATTGGACAAGAGCAGATCGCGGCCTTGTACGGCACGGATTTTAAGTCGGTACCTGTGTTTTTTATTGGCGATGATCACGACTATTTTGAAAATGATGATGCTGAAAAAGACTTGGTCACTTTTCCTGCCGATGCCTTCTCTAAACGCGCGTCCAAAGCTATGGCGGATTTGTATTATCCCGCTTTACTGGATCGCCCTAAAGGCGGTAACGGTCGACTGGCAGGTCGGCTGCGCTACGGGAAATTGTTTGAGGGTTTTTTGCTCGATTGCGCTGGTGGGCTGACACTCGGAGACAATGCGCGATTGGTGCCTGAGGACATTGAGGCTTGGGCTCGAGAGGCTTGCGTTGGATCTAGTGCGACACATTTTGCATTTATTCCTTCGCATCCATTGGGTTATACCGCAGGTAAATGGCGAGAGTGGTATCCTGATGTGGTGGCGGAAGAAGGTGAAGATACGGTTTCTAACGAATTAATGGGTGAAACCAAGGGCACTTTGGGTGTGAATGCCGATAAATATCTCTGGCAGAAAGGTTGGTGGAATCAGCATCAACGTATCCTAGCGGCGCTGGCCAACAGACCGGGTTCGCGTTTTATGATCTCGGGTGATATTCATGCGTTGGCCGCTGAGCGCATTGTGCGCAGCGGTGACCTTGATCTTTCTGACCGCCCCCTTACGTCACTTTTGTCGGGGCCCGTGAGCAGTTCGGATGGGACTTGGCCATCCGCGGCTCGGGGCGTACGAGCTGCAGTTCCCGCTTGGCTTAAGGCAGAGACCCTAGTGCCGGTCACAGAGGTAAATAGTTATACCATTATCGAGATAACAAAGGACTCGGTGAGTATGCATTTGCGAGACTGCGGTGGATACGATCGCAGCTTAAATGAGACGGGTGAGGTCTTACGCAGTACCACCATTAATGTATAGGGCGCTTAGTGCATACCTAAGCGCTGAGCCAGCGTGTTTCGGTCACCAGATAGCGCAACACGATTGTCACGTTTGCTAAGCTGATAATCGTACATCGGGTCATAGTAGTCGGTTAGCAAAAAGCGTATCCATTGTTTGTGTGCTTCTGGGCTGCCTTGTCGATGTTGGTCTAATGCCTGGGCCATGAGCCTGTTAAGTTCTGCGTAACGCACTCCTCCTAGGCGTTTGCGGATGGAATAAGCTGAGCGCTCCAATGATTCCGCGAAGGCCGTAAATGCCAATTCATGTTCTTGTAATTGGACTTCCCATTCTTCTAGATTGCTCAGGATATAAGCGTGGTAAGAATGATCGACTCGCTCGTCAAGTGGGGCTTCTAAGACCCACAGTGGGGCTTGTTGCATCTGTTTCAACAAAGGTGCAGGGATGGCGCAGCGGCCAATCAACTGGCTTTCGTCTTCTAAAACTAAGGTTTTGCGATTGCTTGCCTCGTGTTTCAGTAAAGCAATAGCTAATGCGCTCTCGAAGCTAATTTGAGTCGGCTGAGGACTGGGGCGGCGTCCGAAGGCGCTGCCCCGATGGTGCGCTAAACCCTCCAAATCGACCGAGCCTAAAGGCGAGTGGTTTGGCATTTGATTTAGCAATACGGTTTTAGCAACGCCCGTTCGCCCCGCAATAACGATAATGTTTTGAGTCTCGGAGATCCTAACAAGCTCGTTTATCAACCAGGTTCGCATTGCCTTGTAACCACCCACCACCAAGGGGTAATCAATGCCGTTTTCGAACAACCACTGTTGGGTAATGTGCGAACGCATGCCGCCCCGAAAGCAAAACAAGGCGCCGTCTGGATTTGCATGCGCAAAGTCTCCCCAAGCGGTAATGCGTTCATCTTTGACGGACCCGTTCACCAGCTTGTGTCCCAGGGCGACGGCCGATTCTTGGCCCTTCTGCTTGTATTCTGTGCCAACGGCCGCGCGTTCATCGTCCGTCATTAGGGGTAAATTGACCGCCGAGGGAAATGATCCTTTGTTGAATTCAATCGGAGCACGCGTGTCAATTAAAGGCGTATCATTTAAAAATACGTCCCTAAAGTTGGTGATTTGGAGGGGCATTAGCGCACCAAAATCCGGGGTGCATCGGCCGTCGATGCCATCATTTTGCCAAAGTGTTTGTGGGGCAAGCCATGTTGCTGCAATAAATCTTCAAGCTCAGCGCCGTATTCGGGGGCTACGCTAATTAAAATGCCGCCGCTGGTTTGGGGGTCAAACACAATGGCATCGTGCTCAGGTGCGGATGTGATTATCTGATCGCCGCAGGCCTGCCTGTTTCTGTGCGTGCCGCCCGGTAGGCAGTTTTCTTGGATGTAATGTCGAACGTTGGGAAGCAGAGGTAGCCTGTTGTAGTCTACCTCAGCGCGTAGGCCAGCTGCCTGGCAAAGCTCCAATAGGTGGCCGCCCAAGCCGAAACCCGTGACGTCTGTCATTGCGCGAATATAGGGAAGTTTAGATAGTTTCGCGCCAATGCGATTAAGCTGGCACATGGTTTCGGTCGCGCGGTGGGTATCTTCGGCAAGTAGGGCCCCCTTTTTTTCTGCTGTTGTCAGTAAGCCAATACCTAGGGGTTTGGTAAGATAGAGTAGGTCTCCGGCTTGGGCTTGTGCATTTGTTTTTAAATCCGCTATTGGCACGATGCCAGTGACCGCCAGTCCAAAAATGGGTTCGGGAGCGTCGATACTGTGGCCGCCCGCAAGCGGTATCCCAGCGTCACTGCACACTTTGCGGCCACCTGCGATCACATCGGCGGCGAGTTCGGGCGGGAGCTTGTCCAACGGCCACCCTAAAATTGCAATGGCCATTAGCGGCGTACCGCCCATCGCGTAGATGTCGCTCATTGCGTTGGTTGCGGCAATGCGCCCGAAATCAAAAGCGTCATCGACAATTGGCATAAAAAAATCGGTAGTGCTGAGTATCGCCTGCCCATTGCCAATGTCCATGGCGGCAGCATCGTCTTTGTGGTCGTTCCCGACTAATAAGTTAGGGTGGCTGATGCCCGCGCTGCGTTCGCTGCTTGCTTTTAATATTTTATCGAGTACGTCTGGAGCAATTTTGCAGCCGCATCCTGCCCCATGGCTGTACTGCGTGAGTCTGATTTTTTCTTTATCCACGTTGCGTTCCTTG